>NZ_JAMYUW010000005.1:0-261089 GCF_040323315.1 Mesorhizobium sp. M0047
GTCGTGCAGAAGCGACGGCCGCGGCCGCGCTGCTCGGGGCGACGCTGCGCTTCCTCGACTTTCCCGACGGCGACCTGGTGGCCGATGCGGCGTTGATCGGTGCGCTGAAAATGCTGATCGGCGAGACCGGGCCGGATCTGGCGATCACGCATGCGCCCAACGACTATCACGCCGACCATCGCGCGCTTTCCGACGGCATGCGCATCGCGGCCTCGTTCACAGTCCCGGTGCTGCATGCCGACACGATGGGCGGCACCGGTTTTTCGCCGACGCATTATGTCGACATTTCCGCGCATGCCGACATCAAGGCCAAGGCGATCCGCAAGCATCAGTCGCAGGATCCCGAGCGCTTCGTCGACGGCGCGCGAACGCAGAACCTTTTTCGCTCAGGCCAGTGCAACGGCGCGCCAGGTTCATTGGCCGAGGCGTTCCGCTTCGAACCTATTTTCCCGTTCGCCGACATCCGCGAACTGCTGCCGCCGGCGCCGCCGATCCGGAAGGTCATGGTGAGCACCAAACAAGTCGACTGACCGGCGCGACGGGACTAGTCATCCACCGACCACTGACCCCGACCGCCGGCACCGTTGATCACCTCGAAAGGCCGAGGCTGCCGCTCCGGGTCAACCGTATTGTCAAGTCCAGACACAAGCCGATCTCCGATCCCAATGCAGAACCGGCAACCTCACAGATCACGACCACTCCCGAAAGGTGGCCCCACAACAGCGCTCTGATGTCCGCTGTCTCGCGCGTATGGGCCTTCTCTCGAACCCGCAGCGCGTCCACTTCGGCCTGGAAAGTGCTCCGATCGACGATTGCGAGGGCCCCCGGATTTTCATACGCAATGTCACTCATAATCTTCTCCTTATCGCGCGGCGTACCGAGCGACAACGTCGGCCACGCCGCCTAGATTGTCGGCCACAACGCAAGGGCTGGCGTCCGGGATCACTGCAGTCTCGATGTGCGTCATGCCCTTCGCCCGGTAGCCATCCACGAAGGTTTGCTGATGGGCGGCGAAGAATGACTTCTCGCCCACAGCGACCACGAGAGGCGTGGAATTCGGCGCGGTCTGGGCGGTGTTCCAGTCTCCGTCTTTTGGGGGACGTCCGGTAGAGTTTCGAACGCAGCATGTATCTGCGGTGCGCCATAGGCTTTCACGTAATAAGCCGGCTCCGCCGGACTGAATTGTCCTTGATCGTAGCACCACCCAGGAAGGCGGACTGGCGTCCATCCACCAGCTTTTCTGCAAGGTGGTCCGGTGTCCGAATGAACCCGATGTGCCAGAAGCCTTGGTCGATTTTTCCCAGCCCGTAATGCCGGGGACCGGGACAGAATCATCGCTCCCCGTAGATCGTCTGGAAAGCGGCGCACATAAGGCATAGCTGGCCACCGCATCTAGGTTAGGGTGTGTCCAGGCCAATGCTTTCTCAATGATTCAATCGTTTGTCACCTGGCTACCATTGTCGCAATTCGCAGGTCAGAGGGAGACCGATAGACCCCCGTCGACCGCCAAAACATGTCCGTTGACGTAGGCGGCAGCGTTGGACGCGAGAAACACCACAGCTCCACCGAGTTCCTCAGGTTGAGCCCAGCGGCCAGCAGGGGTTCGTGCCTCGACCCATTTGGTGAAGGCCTCGTCGTTGATGAGCGCGGTGTTGAGCTCGGTGGCGAAATAGCCGGGGGCAATCGCGTTGATGGTGATGCCGTGACGGCCCATCTCGGCGGCAGTCGAGCGTGTCAGTCCATGCAACCCCGCCTTTGCCGCCACATAGGCGTGAATGGTGGGGCGGCCAAGGATCGCTGCGACCGATCCAGTGTTTATAATGCGCCCGAATTTGTTCGGCAGCATCAGGCGCACCGCCTCGCGCATCATCCGGAAGCAGGCCGAAAGGTTGACCGCAATCACGCGGTCGAAGTCCTCGTCCTCCCATTCGACCAGCGGACTGCGATGCTGGATGCCGGCGTTGTTGACCAGGATATCGAGGCGGCCGTGGCGTTCGACGATCCCCTCAAGCGCCGCCCTTGAGGTCGCCGCGTCCGCAACATCGAACGGCAAGGCTTCGGCCCCGATTTTTTCCGCCGCCGCGCAGAGGGTGTCCATGTCGCGCGCATTGACAATTACTGTTGCGCCGTTTTCCGCAAGCGCCTTGGCCATAGCAAAGCCGAGGCCACGCGAAGCACCCGTCACCAATGCGACCCGGCCCTTGAGCGAGAACATTTCCGACATTGAAAGCCCTGGAGCAAGACAAGATGACAATGCTGCAGTCTAACCGCATCTCGCTCCAAGGAAAGGGCGGGAGTTTCCTCCCGCCCAAAAGCACTATTTGGCGACGCAGGTATCGGCCGTCTGCGGCGTGCAGACGTCGAGGCCCGTGTAGGTCGGGTCGGACGGGGGCGCCTTGCCGTCCTTCATGTCCTTCAGCGCCATCATCGTCTTGTAGCCCATTTCGAACGGCCGTTGGCCGACCTGGCCGAGCGAGAGCCCTTCCTTCATCTGGTCGATCTGGACGGGAAGCGTGTCGGCGACGACAAGGGCCAGCGCTTTCGAGGCAATCTTGTCCTTGTACGGTGCGACTGCGGCGCGGTTGGCATCAGGAATGAACTGCGGGAAGCCACCCGTTGGGATGAATGCGTCGAGGTTCGGATTTTTCGCCATGATGTCCTCAAACTGCTGCACCGAAAGCGGAAAATCATCGTTGGTGTAGAGCGGACAGCCTTCGATTTCGGTCCAGCCATTCTGGCCTGTCAGCCGGTCCCCGGGCGAGGCCGCCGATTTGGTGCCCGAAAGCGTATCGCGAATACCCTGCATGCGTTCATTATGGTTAGCCGCCGCTGCGCCGCCCGATTGGATGCAGATCGTGCCGCCTTTGGGCTTGACCTGCATGGCAAGCTTGGCAAGGTTCACGCCGATCTCATAATTGTGAGTGCCGATATAGGCGACGCGAAGCTCCTTGTTCTCGGGTAGCAGGTCGGAGTCCCAGGTGAGGACCGGGATGCCGGCTTCCTTGGCGGCCTGCAGCGCAACCGCCATCGCCGCGGCGTTCGATGGCGAGACGGCAATACCATCCACCTTCTTGGCCACGAGATCCTGCACGATCTGCACCTGCTCGTCGCCGCCGCCATGCTCGCCGGGGCCGATATACATGCATTCCAAGGCGCCCTTCGATTCGGCTTCGGCCTTCTTGCAGCCGTCGCGTGCTTGGTCGAAGAAAGGATTGTTCATGTTCTTCGGTACCAGGGCGAAGGTATATTTCGCCTGGGCGCCGGAAACGGCGAGCACCGTTGCGCCAAGCGCCACGGCCGCCATCAGTAGACTTTTTTTCATTTTGACGTCTCCTCCTAGCTGGAATGCCCCGTAGGCCTCCCGCCGGCGGGGTTTTCTAGCGGCCTTTTTTGGGCATCAAGACTGCCAGCCAAGCGGCGAGAATCGATTTGCCGCCGGTTTGCATGCCCAAAAGAACCGCGAGAACGATGAAGGCGCCGACGAAGGCGCCTTGCCAATTTGAATCGATGCCGGCCATCAGCAGCGCATTCCTGATCACTTCGAGGAACGCCGAACCGATGATCGCCCCGAAGGCCGTGCCGGCTCCGCCCATAAGGCTGGCTCCCCCGATGACCGTCGCAGCGATCACGCGCAACTCGTAGCCCTGGCCCATGGCATTGATGGCCGAGCCGTTGTAGCCGAGGAGCAGGAGTGAGGCGACCGAAGCGGTGAAGGCCGAGAAGACATAGGCCTCGAATTTGATCCAGTCGACCGGGACGCCGGTGAGCCGCGCCGCCTCCTCATTGCCGCCGATGGCGAAGAGATGTCGGGCCCAGGCAGTGAAATTGAAGACGAAACCGACGATCATGGCCAGAATCACCATGGTCCAGAACTGTGATGACAATTCTGGTATCCAGTGCGGCGCCCAATCCTGCGGCCCATGCAGCGGCCATCTTGCCTGACCGATCCCCTTTACGATCGGAGCATCGGGCCCGAATTGGTAGAGCATCTGGTTGGCGGAGAATACGACCGCCAGCGAACGCGCCGCGGACAGCATGCCGAGGGTGACCACAAAGGACGGCATTCCGATATAGGCGACGAAGAAGCCGTTGACCGCGCCGCACGCCATACCGGAGAAAAGGCCGACGGCGAATGCAATGTACCAGGGATAGTGCCAGGTCAGGAACAGGCCGGCGACGATGACCACCAGGCCCATGATCGAGCCGACCGACAGATCGATGCCGCCGGTGATGATAACCACCGTCATGCCGAGCGCCATGATGCCGAAAGGTGCGAAGTTGCGCGTGACATTGGCAGCGTTTTCGGAGGTGCCGAAGCTCGGCTCCATCATCGTCATCAAGGTGACGAGGGCAATGAGCGCGATCGTCACCCAGAACGGCTGACTTGAAAATACATGTTGAAGCGCCGTCTTTTCCTTGGTCGGGACAAAGTCCGACATGGCCGGTCGGCTGGTTTCCGGGGCCGACTCCCTAACACTAACGGATTCGCGAGCACTATTCGCCACGGATGGCCCCCGTTATCAATCCGGTGATTTCCTCGGGCGACGTATTGCCGGCATCCTTGTCGGCAACCTTCGAGCCTCGCCTGAGCACAATGATACGATCTGCAACGGCGAAAACGTCAGGCATGCGGTGGCTGATCAACATGACGCCGACACCTTGCGCTTTGAGGCGCCGGATCAATTCGAGCACCTCTGCCACCTGGCGTACAGAGATGGCGGCGGTCGGTTCGTCCATCAACACCAGCTTGGCGTTTGAAAGCCGGGTCCGCGCGATGGCGACCGCCTGGCGCTGCCCACCCGACATCTTCCTGACCAGGTCGCGCGGCCGGGTTTCCGATTTGAGTTCCCTGAACAGCGCTGCCGAGCGGTCGATCATCGCCTGCTTGTCGAGCACCCTAATCGGCCAGAAGCCCTTCTTCATCTCGCGGCCAAGAAAGACATTTTGCGCGGCTGTCAGATTATCCGCCAGCGCCAGGTCCTGGTAGACGACTTCAATTCCCTTGGCACGGGCCTGAACGGGTTTATGGAAGTGACAAATCTCGCCGTCCACGACAATTTCGCCGTCGTTCGGCGGAAAATTCCCGGCGACTGTCTTGACTATCGTTGACTTGCCGGCGCCGTTGTCCCCCATCAGACCCACGACTTCACCCCGCTCCACCTGGAAGCTGACGTCCGTCAGGGCTTGGATGGCCCCAAAATTCTTGGAAACGTGACGAACCTCAAGCACCGGCATCGCGGTCCTCCCCGGACAACATTTGCCAATTTTGTCCCGGTGTTATGCAAGTCAGCTAATCAGCGAAACGCATTCAACACAATGATTATTAGATCGGCGCATCAGATGGCAATCTCCCTCTGCTGCACGATCTCGATGCGGCGATATCCCAGGATCGGCTTGGTTACACCCTCATTTGGCGGAATGTAAGCCGGGTTCGCGTTATCCGAGACCGATGCAGAACCTGGCTGTCAATCTGCGGATCGGCCCGGAGACCGACATCCTGGTCGAAGACTTAAACGTTGTGTTGGAAGAATTGCGGGCGGCCGCCGAAGAAGTGGTGCAATGCCCATCCGTTGCGATCCGGCGCTTCAGGAAGCAGGCTGCTGCTGGCAGGCGTCACCGGCGGCAACGCTGGAGGTCCCGGTTGCGCGGCTAGGAGGCGATGGCGACGATCTAGTGCGGGCGCGAGCTAACTCTGGTGTCTCTCGGCAAAGAAAGCCAGCACAATCAAGCGAAATCGCAGCCGCGCCCCCTCGAAGCACCAGTCCGCCTTCGGCCCCATCCCACCCGAGTCAGTACCTGGGCGTTCCTCCATGGCCAATCATGGCCGAAGCAGAAAATGGGACATTGACGCTATGACCCGACCGCTCCCGATCGCCGGACGTGGAACGCGGGCAAGAGGTTGGAACGAAACGCCTCTGAAATCCCGACAGCTATGGGCGATCCGGTTCTTTCTCGATCGAGAGCGGCGATTGTGCGATCGAGCCCTCTTCGATCTAGCAATCGACAGCAACTTGCGCGCGACCCAACACGCGGGGCCGGACAAAACACTTGCCGTGGTAGCCGCTGGCATTTCCGGAGATCTGGCCCGGTCACTCGCGGCTATTCGGAAGGGAGGCAACCGGGAACGGAACTTTATTCAGCGTCTTTGAGCGCATGCTGGCGCAGGCTGGTTGATCCGCATGGGCAGTCTGAACAGCGACGTGGTCCAATAGGAAGCCAATTGCGCCCATGAGTACTCTAGCCCCCGCCAAGGGTCAAAGCTCGCGGCGAGCAAAGCTGCGGCAACCGGCCGATAGGCATGCGTGTTTTGCCGAGTGCAGCACAAAGCCGCGGCGCGCGCTTCACGCCTTTGGGGGAAGGCGGCCACTGCTCGAATATTGGGTTGGAACCTTTGCCTCTCGTTTCATCCTGAGCTGATCGCGCTTGCCGGCGATGCGGTGGAGGTCCCCACCCTTGACCTTGCCATTAACCTGCTTCCAATCCTTCGACGCGGTTCCAGTCCATGATGGCAAACTCCTTCGTTTCTCTGGAGCGACAACCTCGATTGGAAGTCGATTTTTCACTCAGTTTTGATGGAACATTAGCCGTCCCTAAAGGTTTGATGCATGCGGCAGGTACCTCCATCGCCTGCTGAAGATCGTTGTTCCTCCTGAGCGGCCCGCGCTCTCCCACAGAGGCGCGGGCTTCAATTGCGCTGCGATGGGATGACGGTCACAACCCACGTCGTCGGACCACCAGGGCAAGGCCAAGGCGCTGGCCATGCCAAAGGAGATCGGTGCCAAGGTGCGGGTCGAGCAGATCACACCGAAGGTGAAGAAGCGGTAAGGCCCGTCTGGCGAGGCAATGGAACATTAGATTTAGCTAATAGTTACCTTGGCGGCAGGGGTCACCAAAGCTCTGCAAGCCTCGCGATTCCCTTAGGGACGACCCGCTGCTGCCGTCAACGGAGCGACAGCGCTCAAACCGGGAGAAGTATCATGCAACGGTTTATATTCGCATCAATTGTAATCGCTTTGTCGGCTGGCCCGTCGTTGGCACAAGCCGCCACGCCCGTTCAACACAAACACGGTATCAGGACGAATTATGGTGCGGCCGGCGGCATGAAGCTTGACCCCACCATAACGGGCGGCACATCGAAACCGAATGCGGTAAAAGATTGTGCCGCCGACCAGCAGACCGGCACCGCACAGCCCACTGGTCAGGCGACACTCGACGCCAAGGGCGCCGCCCCTGACCAGATGAAAGAAACTGCTGCGGGCTGCAGAAAGTCCCCGCCGCTTCGCCAATGAAAGGAATCGAGATATTATGTCCGAAGCGGCTCGAGTATGTGCCTAGTCGCGGGTCTGGATTAGGTTGTAGCGAGCTTTCCGACGGATTTTCGGCCAATTTGGCGAATCTCCGAACTTTTAGCTAAAGAGACTTTTTGCCGGCTCATGGCAGCGATCATTTTGTGATCGCTCGGCCATGCCTCACACCAATCGCATAATCGGCCCTGCTGCTTCGGAAGCGCCGCGAGCCAGCCCAACCGAGGTCGACTGCTCTGGAGCTGCCTCTTGGTGTCAAAGGCGTCGATTGAGGCAGAGCACTCGCTGCGGCAGTGCTCAATATGTTTATGAGCGCTTTGTTTCAGGAGACCTCGTTTTCCGGGTTGCGGAACTATTTCAGCGCCAGCTAATTAAATGACGAAGAGGCCGGCTTGGGTGCGGACGAGTGCAGGAATATCGAGTTGAGATCATTGTCAGTTTTGTAGTGGTGTCGTCCTTCCTAGCCATGGACATCTTACCGTTCAAAGTGGCCGAGAAGCATTCAGGCCGGCCAGTGACGCTGAGGCGCAATGAGGAGAATTGGATTCGCGTCACCGAGACAGGCGGTCAGAAGCGAACGTTTTCGTACGTGGTGCGGGGCAAAGCATGACTACGCGCGGCATCAACTTCCTTGATCGGTGGATCGCGAACAACATCCCGGAGAAGATCCAGACGTGCGTCATCTCTGTCGACGAGTTGACACACAAGCTGATTGCTGATGCCCGCTTCCTCGGGATTAGGCGTGACCTCACGACGCTACGCGGCGAGCACAGGCTTCGGCATGCGTCGGTGCAAGAGTTCAGGGAACATGAGCAAGCGCGGCAATGATTTTCTTTATCATTGGATCTCTGATCATTTACCGAACGATCCTATCGTCGACCCAGTGCTCCTGGTGATCGACATGGCCGTGGACGCGAAGCAGGCGGCGCAGAGCCAAGGAATTCCCGCCCAAGAGATCGATGAAGAAATTGGCAAGATGTACGAATTCATCATGCAGGGCTTACGCTGAGAGGAGCAGCCAAACAGCACGAAGCGGAACTTAATATCGCCGGGCAGATTGGTTCACCATGGACGCAGGACGAAATCCCGAGCGACTGATGCCAACCCCGCCGCCGAGATGGCAGTACCGCAAGGGCGTATTGCTACTGGCCGCTGCCTTGTTGCTTGCACCGGGTGCGTTCGCGATCTGGTGGGCCATCTTTCGATGAGCACGCGCAGGGTCAACTTTCTAGACAAATGGATGGCAGAACCGACGATCTCGTGGCCATCAGCGACCTTGCAGACGAGGCGATGAAGGCAGCCGACAGACCGTCGACGAACCGACGAGCTGTCTGTGATGAACTAGCCCGCCGGTGTCATGCGCTGGTCGGACAGCCCTACATCCGGGCAAACTTATCTAGAATGCAGGCTATCCGAAGGCGAGGGCGTACGATTCCAGTTCGAATGATCGGGTTAGTTCCTGATCTTCTTCGACCACGTGGACGAACCATTCGCCGCAGCTTCAATCACTTCGCTGCAAGGATGACCCTTGCGGTTATCTCGCTATCCAAGGCTGGGTACAAATCGTGCAATTCGTAGTGAGCGCAACTTGGCTGGAAGCCGACTTTCGATAGCGTCATGGCCGGTTTGATCATCTACTGGCCAGCTCCGGAACATTTAGGCGATCCTGGTAGTTCCCTTGACGGCAGGTGCCCAACGCTCCTGCAAGTCCCTTGATCCTGGGGCGGCCCGTCGCTGCCGTGAATGGGGCGGCGGGCGTTCTTGCACCACATGCCGACTTGGTGATGGTCTAGGAAGAGCTTGCCGGCGAGATCGAGGGTGCAACTCCTGCCAACGACGAATGCAATATATTCGCTTGTCGCGTAACGTCGGCATCTTGGGGATGCCTATCCGTGGGGAATTCGAATGAGAGTAGTTGTGTTTGCGCGGCAATCGAAATCGCTTTCGAGTGCTATCGCTGCTGCCAAGGAGAAGAAGGTGGTTGTCGGTGACGCTGCCGCTCTGTGCTCTAAACAACATTCGGCCAAGAAGCCAGTGTCAGAGCTGGACTGCAGTTTGACTGGAACCGCCAAATTGCCGGACGGAGCAACACCGGAAAAGCCGCGCCTCGGACACGACACCAATCCATGGGTCGTAACTGGATTTTAGAGCCGGGTTGATCTAACCGCCGGCTACAGCTTGTCCGCCAAGCCGATGGCAACGCCCGTCAGCATCTTGCCACCAACTTGTGAGGGCAATGGGGCGGACAGGGCGCCACACGTCTGCACGGGGCTCCGAGGGCTTTAGATAGGTCATCGAAGATCATGTCCATGGAAAAGAGCCTGGATCGGAAGGAGGAACTTATTGCCCTGAGGTGCTTCGGTGTGGCACCCATTCAGTGCATGTTCCCACGACGAGACTGCCAGCTGCCGAGGGATGGCGGGCATTTTAGCGCAGACTAACGGAACAAGTTCCCGCTTCTGAAGTTTTGAAGCGGGAAGCCCCCTTCGAGCTTCCGCAGCCCGTCTGGGCCCACCGGGGCAAAAAGGGCTCCGAGGCGGGCTGTTTTGCGCAATCTGGGCGGTCAATCCATGCTTTCCTTCGCTTCGACGGAACGGCGCTTTGCACCAGGCGCACAGTGTCCGCCTCGACTGTAACGGGGCCGCCAAGGTTCACATCAGTTATCCTCGTCTATCCTGGTGACGTCGCCGATCAACTCGATCGGCTGGCCTTTCTTCACCTTGGTCGTTGGGTCGATGATCGAATGCCGGAAATTGTAGGCGTTCGGTTGAGATCGAGACGCTGACCCAATCCTCCGTGACCCGCCACCGCAGGTCGCCATGATCGCCACTTCGTCCTTGATCCCGCGAGCCATAGAACCGGTTCTGGGGCGGCCGATGCCTATTCAAAGACTGCTAATATTCAGTCGCGCCTCTTGGCACCCAGGTTACATCGAGGAATATAATCCTTTCGTTGCGGCGACCCTTAAACGGAGATCGCCATGTTCCAGAGGACCCTCGCCGACACCTTGGCCGCCCGCGAAACGGTCCGCATCACTTGCGGCCATCCCGCGTGTTGCGAATCGACCCAGCTCGACATCCAGGCGCTGATCGATCGGCTCGGCCCGGATCATGGCTCAATGCACTGGGATCTGGTCGGGCGCTTTGTCTGTTCGGATTGCAAGGCAGATGGTCGCGATCGCCGGCCGGTGTTCTTCACCTTCGTGCCCGACTATCGAGGCCGAGACGAAGCACGCACCAGGCGTGTTCCGAAGCCGACTTTCGGCCGCATGTGAAGGCGCTGGCGAAGGTCGGCACCTGTTAGGGGCCAGCGCTGCCAATAGGTGGGCGCCAGGCGCGCGGGACGGCGAATTTCGATCGAACCCCGAATGTGAATATATATTCGCCTGTGCTACATTAGTTAACGCGAAAGAAAAGGGGAGTTTCGACAATGTCTACATCACGTCGTGCACTGCTTTCCATGATCGGCGCAACTGTCGCATGCGCCGCCATTTCTGGCATTGCCTCTGCTATAGGAGGCGGCAAGGGTGGCAAGGGTGGCAAGGATGGCGCGATGGACACTGGCTCCGGCCTGGTTCCAGCGAGCGGAACCAGCCCAAGGCAAGTAAAAACTTTCAAATCTTTCCAAGGCAAGGCATGCAACCGCGATTACAAATCGGTTTGCCCAACGACGCCGATTGGCAAATGTGATCTTCAAAGCAAGATGGGGCAGTTGTCACCCGCCTGTAGAACTTTCGTTGAACAGCATCGCTGAAAACAGAAGCACGACCCGTCAGCGTGCTCGAGGAAATCACGCCGGAGCCAACGTTTATTGTGCTGGCCGGATGCCCTTCCCATTTGAATCCATTCGGCCGTATTGTGTGTCAAAGGCCCGCTGCTCTCCCCCGAGGCAGCGAGCGTTCGTTTTCGGCCATGTGTGCCGCTAGGCCTCGCCGGCAGCACCAGCACCACAATCGCGAATGCTGCCATCAAGAGGCCAGGCGCACATGGTGACGATGTGGCGCTACCTGTAGTGCCAAACGGCGCCAGCGAACCTCGAGGCGGCGAGAGCGGCGCTGCAGAGTTGGACAGCGCTCAACAAACGAGCAAGCTCTTGAAGAGCGTCCAGCGTGCAAGTGCTTGTTGGCCGTGTTGATTACGATAACAGCCTCGCCGAGCTTACTGCCGTCATCGAATAGCGCGCAGTTGAGCGGTGTTGATTAGGTTCTGCTTGGCGTTGAAAGACAGTTGGCGAAAGACTTGCTCGTGGATGACGATGGTAGGCGTACTGCGGAGCATCGCGATCTTGATCGCCCCACGGCAATGGCCCCGCAGAGCCGGAGCGACGTTTCGCGGATGACTGCGAGAGCGTGACCGCCAGTGGGAGTATCAACGCCCGGAACGATATAAACTCCCATGCATTTAGCTAGGTCGTTCAAACACTCTTTCGTCTGGGAGCTGGATCGTTGTAATCCGGAGGCTGCGATTTGGCCGACCAGAAAACCGGTGAAGTTTGCATTGTTGACCTGATTCCCGCCCTGCGAGCTTTCGCGCGGACCTTCTGCCGCATTCCCGACGATGCCGACGACCTGGTGCAGGAGACGCTGACGAAGGGTCTCGCGAACATGGACAAGTTCGAGCCCGGCACGCGCATGAAGTCCTGGCTCTTCACGATCATGCGCAACACCTACTACACCCACGTCAAGTTCGCGGCCAGGGAAGCGCCTGGCCTGCTTGACTGCGCTTCCTCGAGGCCGGTTTCGGAAGCGACGCAGGAATGGACCATACAAAGCAAGGAGGTTCAGGGCGCCATCCAGAGGCTGCCTGAACACCAACGCGAAGTCTTGATGCTGATAGGCGTTCTGGGCGTCAGTTATGAGGAGACAGCCGAGATATGCGGCTGCGCGGTGGGCACGGTGAAAAGCCGGCTTAACCGCGCTCGCGCGAACGCTCTCGAATTTCTTGGAGAGAGTTCGCTGCAGACATTGATGGAGAGGCGAAATCAGCTATCGGACGGTCAACGCCACATCGAAGCGGATAGACGCTTCTAGTTGAAACGTTGCGCCAGCCTTTCCACGAGCGCGCTGCATTTGGCCTGCGTGCAGGGCGAAGCATACCCGCGTCTCGATATTGGGGGCGGGGGAAAGTTCCAGAAGAACAACTCAGCTGTCCTCTCCGACCAGGGCACGTGTCGATCACGCTCACAGAGACGGTGCTCGGATACGTGATTGGTACCACCCTCGGCGTGGCGGCCGGCGTCTGGCTAGGGCTTAGCCGTGCATCCTCGACCCGTTCATAAAGGCGCTGAACGCCATCGCCGCGCGGTGCTCGCTCCTATCTTCGTGCTCTGGTTCGGCCTCGGGCTGTGGTCGAAGGTGGCGCTATCGCTGACGCTGGTGTTCTTCATCACCTTCTTCAACGCCATGCAGGGCGTGGGGGAAGTCAACCCGGTGGTGCTGGCGAACGCGCGGATCCTCGGCGCCAAGCGCTGAAGCCTGCTGACCCACGTCTACTTCCCGGCCGCGGCCAGCTGGATCCTATCGTTGCTGCGCACCTCGGTCGGCTTCGCGGAGGTCGGCGCGATCATCGGCGAATATCTTGGCGCCTCTGCCGGCCTTGGCTGTCTGATTGCCCAGGCGGAAGGCAATTTCGATGCGGTCGGCGTCTTCGCCGGCATTATGATTCTCGCGATTTTTGTGCTGATCATCGACCGCATCCTCGACATCGCCGAGGCCCGTCTGATCCAGTGGAGCCCGCATTCGACCGAGAGCCGGGCCACCTGATGCGTGCGCACGGCCGGTCGGCAATGATGCCGGCCGGCGACCAAGGTGACGACGGAACCGAGGTTAGCCGGGCGCTTGTTGCCGCGAGCGTCTGAGCCTGACGTGATCGCTCCAACGACCTCGGCAAATTCGTAAATTGACAGGTCAAACGACCGAACCACGTCGCGTCATTTGGGGAGAATGGCAATGCCGGCATGCTTTATGGGTCGAGCTTGCTCGGCCACGTCGACTTCCCCGCGTCCAAGGTGCTTCGGCCGAGCGACGGGCCCACTCAGCCGCCGCAGCTTCATGACCGCGCTCAGACAGTATGAGATTCTTGCAGTTGAGGAGGGGTTCTCCGTAACTCGGGTTGCGAAGCTCGAATCATAGGAGAACCCCATGCGGGTTTTTGGCCTGCCCGGTCATATTATAGGCAACGCCGGCCGGGCGTCGCGGCTTCTCGGCGCGAAGCCCCCAACAATCGAAGCAGAAAGAAGACGCGACGCGGTGGCGCGATGGCGGCGCGCGATGCGGGACGGGCTGGATGCCGGGCAGGCAGCGCGGGCGGTCGGCGTGCCGCGTTCGACCCTCTATCGCTGGGAAAGCGCACCCGAGCCGAAGAGCCGGCGTCCGCACCGGGTTCGCGCCAACGGCTGGAGCCCGACCTTGCGCGCCGAGGTCGAGCGGCTCAGGCTGGACTTTCCTTTCTGGGGCAAGGACAAGCTCGGTCCTGTGTTGCGTAAGGCCGGCTTTGCCGTCTCCAACGGTACTGTCGGCCGCATCCTGAAGAAGCTGGTCGAGCGTGGCCGGGTGACGCCGGTGCCCGAACTTATCCGCAAGGCCGGCCGCAAATCGCCCCCAAAGACCAGGCCACACGCCATCCGCAAGCCGAAGGACGTTTGCTTCGAAAAGCCCGGCGATGTCATCCAGATCGACACGCTGACCTTGACCATCGCGCCGGGTCGAACCGTCAAGCACTTCGATGCCTATGACGCCTTCGCCAAGTGGACCGTGGCGGAGCGCGGGCACTTCGTTGCCTACCATTTTAGCAGGTGCTAAGCTTTGCTACGGCTTCTTGCATCCTCAACAAGAATGCCGTAGCGGCTGACGCGGCAATGCTCACCGGCACCTGCGTCGGCCGTTTACCTTGCGGCTGAATGCCCCCGGCGCCCTAAGCGGCCTGTCCTGCAATCTGGCCGAAGCCCAAAAGCGGCGGACTCCCTTCTCTGTGACCAACTGCGTGCTCAGTGACGGGCTTTCATTTTCGGTCAAGCCCTTCCACGGTTTCGACGATCGGCTTTACCACGGCCTCGCCTCTGCGAACCGGTTGCGGTTCACAGCACATTGTCGGGCATAATCTGGCAATCCCGATTATCTGTCGAGAAATCGCCTGCCGGGCTTGTCAGCGAGTCGGGGCGCGATAATTTTTGTTGGGAGGGGATCTTCAATCCACAGGAGACGACCATGAAACATCAAACCTTAAATCAATTGCAGACAATCGCAGAAGTGGAACCCTTGTCGACCTACCCGATCATGACCCGGCAACAGCGCATCGAGCGCTGGGCAGAGCTGCTTGCAGAACATCCGGAGCGCCGCCTGAGAGCGCTGATCGGCACCGAACGTCTGAAGCGGAAAGACCGCGAGGCAGTACGCTGTGAAGGCTCGCCAATTACAGTGGCTTTCGAGGATTCAGTACTGCGTGCGTTGGGCCTGAAAGATGACACCTATGGGGAAGCAAAGCGCTTCTTCGAACTGACCGACTGGCAATTGCACGACGTGGTCTGTAGTTGTCATGTCGGGACTATGATGACAGGGCAATGGGCTGCTGCAAGAGTCCGCCGGACAATCGGTGGCAACAGATTTCTTAATTGGCTCAGACAGAGAATGTGGCACTGAGGTCGATAAGACTGCGACAACCATCGGAGGTTATCTCGGAGAGCGGCATTCCTTCATCCTGCGTGCTTTGCGACAAACTTTCAGCAGCCTCGCTGTCTCGTCGCGGGAAACCGCCCACAGCTCTGCATCAGCCAGCCGCTCTCCCTCGATGCAGCGGGCCTTGGTGTTAGGCGCCAGTTCGGCTCGCCGCTCAGTTGACTTTACATCAAAAACGACGATGCGATCTTTGACCTTTGACCCGTCGAAATGGGCAGTCAATGCGCGGGTACGCAACAGCGGTCGCCGAGGCCAGGAAGACGTTGGCATGGCCGCAACGTGTTCGACCGGCCGCGGGTCGTAGTCCAATCAAAGGCCGCAAGGATCAACTTGTGCGGATTGTGTTTGCCTTGCCGTGATCAATCTTCGTCAACCGCGATCTGGCCTCTACCACGCGCCGCTGCGCAGCCCGTATCCTGTTGCAGAGCGCGATATTGATGCCGACGCCGCAGTTTTCATCCAGCATCTCGTTGGCATTTTCGAGGGCAAGCTCCTCTCGGTTAAGTCGCTGTCGGGCTCGCGCCAATTCCATATCCAAAAGTTTCATTATTCCGCGTCCATTACGGCCCCTTCGATTGGTAAACCGCTTGCGATTGCCTTTGGTTCCCTGCTGTTCGTGAGAAGCCCTGACGGCCCTGGGCCTCACTGTCCAATCGTCGGCCCTGTCGTGCCGACAAGATCTCGACGATCCCCCGCCGGTCGAGCAGGAGGTCATTATCCGTAGCGAGCCCTTGGCGTCCCTACTCGTGCCCGATATCGGCCGACGCGCGGCTGCGTGTTTAGCGCCGCAGTCAGTAAAGGCTCGGCGACGCCAGCAATGCAGCAATGACAAAACGAATGCGGGCGGGGTATCTAAGGCGCGTGACTTCGCCTCCTACGCTCGCTGCTGCGTGCATTTCGACGAGCAAGTCTAAGTTCAGCAAGGGTTGGTCTCCACCAGCCTCTGAAGCGTTCGCTCGGCCCGGCGGCTGACCGAGCAGGCCATGTGCTCACAAGTTCGGCCAGGGTTGCCGAACGCCACTTGCCCCAAACGAAATCACCTGTCGCAGGCATCGCATGGGGATAGAAGGTGGCTGCGTCAGATAGCTCAACGAGTTCACCGGAAATTTCAGTGAAGACGACTATCCCGTACTGTACGGTTGCGACGGCGCGGCCCAAAGTAGGCAGATCCTGAAGTGGCAACGGATAGCGATGGCGCCGGCGTTCACCAGCCCGCTGTTGTGCGGCTTGATGGGCTGCCGTGTTTCTGGTGGCCGCAAGTCGCCGTTTCCTTTCCTCCGGTTCGGCGTGCTGCGCAGCTTGTTCGATGCTTGGCCAGTGACGCCGGAGCGCCTCATATGAGCGGAATGGAACTCTCCAGGCCCGCAACTCATCGTCCCAACTCGCCCACGGGACAGCACGCAGTTCCTTAAGCACCGTCTTGGAATAGGGCGTGCGAATGCGCAGGTCATCCGCGATTTCCAGATACGGGCTCGATATCGGGTCGAAGGCGAAGGCATCTCGTCCCTTGCTCTCGTCATGGGGCGCCCGCAATGCCGCCTCTTGCTCCAGCCAGCGGTCGATCCGCCGGGCCGCTGTCTTACCGGGCACGAACCAGCTCTTGCGCTCGTCGCTCCACCTGGCACGCGGAAAAGCTTGTTGAAACCGCTCGACCGCCATTCGATCGTACGCAAAGCCGATTTCGGCACCAATTGCATCCTGTTTGTGCGGCGCAGGACGAGCGTTGGGGTCCGTCATTGTAAAATCAACCGAGTTCGCTGCATGCGAACGCGGCGCAGGGCCAAAGGTTCATCAGCCGGGCAAGTCCGCAGGAATATGGCGCCTGAACGATGCCAATGCCCAAGACGGGTGTGAAACTTTCCCCACGCTTGGCAGTTTAAGCAGGGTCCGGGAGGATCAACGATGTCGATATCAGACAAGAATGCGGCTAGAGCCGAGCGGTCGAAAAAGGCTCGTTCGCGTCCCATAAAGGGGGACGCAGAGGCGAGACATGTCATTGAGACACATGATCTGCCAGCAGCGCAGGCGCGGGAGTCGGTACGTCGCTACGGGAATAACTGGCGAAAGATTGAGGAGCTCGCCAAGTCCTTCAAACAGCACTGAGGATCAACAGCCAAGTCTTTCTTGCTCACCAAGAGTTTGTCGAGAACTCGGATGATTCGCATCGCAACCTTCAACCTGAACGGCGTGAACGGTCGCCTGCCCGTGCTCATCAGGTGGCTGGGTCAGAACGACCACGACATCGTGTGCCTTCAGGAATTGAAGACCTCGGACGACAAATTTCCCGCCGAAGCCATCAGGAACGCCGGTTACGGCGCGATCTGGCACGGGCAAAAGTCCTACAATGGTGTGGCCATACTCGCCCGGGGGAGGGAGCCGGTGGAACGTCGACGCGGCCTGCCGGGCGATCCCGATGATACCCACAGTCGGTATATCGAGGCCGAGGTGGATGGAATTGTGGTCGGCTGCCTCTATCTGCCCAACGGCAATCCAGCGCCCGGCCCGAAATTCGACTATAAGCTCCGCTGGTTCGACCGTCTGATCAGCTACGGTAAGCTACTGCTCAGGGAAGGTGTCGCGAGCGTTCTCTGCGGCGACTATAATGTCGTGCCAACGCCGATCGATGCCGTGGTACCACGGCGTTGGCTGGGCGATGCAGTCTACTTTCCGGAGAGCCGGCAAGCCTACGCTGAAATGCTTGGTAACGGCTGGATCGATGCCGTTCGTCGCATCCATCCGGAGAAAGGCATCTACACCTATTGGAACTTCTCCTACCAGGGCGGTTATGATCGGAGTTCCGGCCTCCGGATGGACCATCTCCTCGTCAGCCCACCACTTTCGAACAGGCTACGTGATGCCGGCGTGGAAGCTGACGTGCGAGGTTGGGAAAAGCCGAGTGATCATGCGCCAGCCTGGATAGAACTCGACCTCTCCGCCCAGGTTGCGGGTCATGTCAATCGTGAGACTGGATGATCGTCGCTCCCGGAAGCGAAGCGTTTCTTTGATATCGCGGCGCGGACCACGGCCATCCGGCAAAAGGAACAAAATGCGGGGCCGCCAGTTGAGATTTGTTGAGACAAGAGCGGAGGCGTCCTTACTGCTCTATCTGGCCCCTAGAATCCAACGAGGATAGCCGTGGGTATTCTTGAAAGCGTAAAGAAGGCGGCCGAGCTGGCGACGGGTATTGGCCGACCGAGAACGCAAGAACTCGCGGAACTGGTGAGGTTGAAGAAACCGCTCGAATTTCGGTTCAAGGACGATGGCCTTGTGCCGAACCATCCGTTCTGGCCACTTGTCGTCTATCGTGGCGCCGTGAAGCCGATGGAGCAATTCGACCTCGCGGCCGTGCTGGAAGAGCTTTTCGAGGTGAATGGCTGGCGTGACAGCTGGCGCGACGGTATCTATCACTACGTTCATTATCATTCCCGCATACACGAGGTGCTTGGGGTTGCGCGCGGAACCGGCAGGGTTCGGTTCGGCGGCAAAAGGGGCCGGATATTATCCTTGAAGGCTGGCGACGTGGCCGTTCTACCGGCCGGCACCGGACACCAATGCCTCGGCGAGAGTGATGACTTTCTGGTGGTCGGTGCTTATCCGGCATCGGGCACTTATGACGAATGCACGACAGCCCAGGAACATGAGCGGGCATTGCAAACGATTCCCAGGGTTGGCCGTCCCCGAAAGGATCCGGTCTATGGGAGCAAAGGCCCGCTGCTGTCAGTATGGCCGAAATGACGACGAAGTGCGAACATTGAGACGCAGGAGCGACGCTCTACAGGCGCCGACGGCGACATCCCACAATGGTTCCGGAGTGGTCCGTTTGCGCCAATCCACGGCAGTGCCCCGGTTCTCCATGCTGCAATAGAAATGGTCCCGGCGGACGCGCCGGGACCATTGAAAACCGTCTCAATTCAAGCCGCTTTCAGCTCGGCCGCCCGGTCGTTCACGCCGGCTTCGCCCAGAGACGTCAGGGCCTTGTCTGTAGCTTTCTCCTCCTCGAGGGTCGCGCTCAGAAGTTCAACGATATCGTCCTTGCCAAGGGAGGTGGCCCACGCAATTAAAGTGCCGTAGCGCGCGATCTCGTAGTGCTCGACAGCCTGCGCGGCGCCGACGAGCCCGGCGTCAAGCGACGTCGAACCCTCATACTCCTCAAGAATTTCGGATCCCTCCTCGAGAATGCCGTCGATGGCGGGGCAGGTTTTCCCGCGCGCAGCCGCGCCGAGGATTTCGAAAACCTCCTCAAGCCGTTCCACCTGGGCTTCGGTTTCGACACGATGCTTTTCGAAGGCTGCGGTGACCTGCCCGTCATCCGCGCCCTTGGCCATCTTCGGCAAGGCCTTCAGAATTTTTTTCTCGGCGTAGTAGAGATCCTTGAGACCGTCGAGGAACAGATCCTCAAGGCTCTTGGTCTTCGCACTTGCCTTCTTGGTGGTTGCCATTGCTGTGTGCTCCTTGTTGGCTTGTTTGAAATGACCCGTCGTGGGCTTTTTCCAACTCGGAGAGAAGCTGGCAGTTCCCTTGCCGCCCATTTAAATGAGTCGTCCATGACACTTCGGCGTCAGTTCGGCGTTTGGCCGTATCCATCGTTTTTGGAGGCGCGGCATCGAATGGTTCAGCCTTCAGCCGCGGGCACTCAGCCTCCGGCAACGAACTCACGCGTGTCCATGGCGATCACCGACCCCGACGGGCGCGCGTCCGGCCGCGCAACGAGCCGACAATACCGCGTGGCTGAAAGGCGGCGGCGGCCTCATTTTGAGGCCAGACCCGGGCGCAAATGCGTGCGCACGGCCAACGCCTAAACGTCGAGCAAAACCGTTCCTTGTGGGCGGCTGCAACATGCCAGGACATAGCCGGCCGACTTCTCTTCAGCGTTCAGTCCGCCTAGGTCGTCCATCGCAACTTCGCCGGATAGTTTGGCTATTCGGCACGTTCCGCAAACGCCCTGCTGGCAAGCGGTCGGTATATAGATGCCACAATTCCGTGCCGCCTCCAGCAGGGTCTCTCCAGGCGTGCATTGATACTCCAGGCCCGAGCGGGCGAAACGGACCGAAGACGGAACCGCTGAACCCATTTCCGAACGCGAACCGTTGCTGCCTCCGAAACTCTCCTCGTGATACTGGGCCGGCGGGAGGCCAATTACGTCAAGACAGGCGCGTGCCGTCTTCATGTATCCTTCGGGCCCACAGGCAAAAACGGTGCGCTTGTGGAGATCGGGAACCAGGCTCAGCAGCATCCGACCACCAATTCGGCCGGTTGAACCCGTCCAAGCGGGACCTCCCTGACTGCAAATCAAAGTCACTTGAACGTTGGGAAAGCGAGCGGCAAGTGCTTCCAGTTCCGATCGGAAGACGATGTCGCCTGGCGTTCTCGCACTGTGAATGAAGCGGATCTCCCTGTCATCCGCGCGATCGGTAAGTGCACGCAGCATGGACATAACCGGAGTCACGCCGCTACCGCCCGAAAGAAAAACGGGTTTCTGAGCCGGCAACTCATCAAGATTAAACGAACCGAGCGGCCCTTCGATCTCGATCTCGCTGCCTGGCCTCACATTGTCATGGAGCCAGTTGGAAGCAAGCCCGCCTGGCGTTCGTTTCACCGTGATCTGAAGATCAAGCGGTCGAGTCGGCGGTGATGATACAGAGTAGGAGCGCGTCATCGCGGCACCGTTAATCCTGAGATGCACGAGAACATACTGGCCGGCGCTGAAGCAGAACATCCGATCCGCGGCAGACGTGAGAACGAATGTCTTCACATCGTGCGTCTCGTCGATTACGCGACGGCAGAGCACAACGTCTCGCGTCTTTTGTGTCCATTGCCGTTGACGCAACATGGGCGCGATATCGGATGCTTGGATGGAAGCGTATGCGTTCATTGTTCGGCTCGGCTTTGCGGTCGAGCGAACATGCCAGTTCTTATCCCATAAAACAGCAGTATAAACCCAACGTTATGATCGCCAATTTCGATTAAACTTCCAGCGACATAACGGCGAGATGGAGAGCTCGGATGCCTTTGCGAATGATCGGTTCGTGTTTGCGACGTGCCAGTATCGCCGTGTGAACTGGCTGGTGCAGCGTCGGCGCTCCTTCAACGAGGAACGATGGAAGCTCGGCGGTGAACCGGCGCGCATCATCGCTACGCATGTAGCAAGTGCCGCCCGTTCGCCGAAGCATGATCTCCGCCAGCGTTTCCGATCCGGTCGAAAGTCGACAGATCGCCAATTGAGCCAGCAGCTCCGCGTGCGTTTTCTCCAGCAGAACGGTGTAGCCTGGGCGGATGTAGGTGTCAGGATCAACATCCGACAGCGTTCTGGCGGCAGTCGAAACCATCACATATTCCTCGACCATCAGGTGCTCGTAGGCGATCTCGGGCAAGTAGCGAGGGGCATAAAGCACCGCGATATCGAGGTTTCCCATGCTCAAGTCGCTGACCATCTGGTTCGAGTAATCCGACTCGATATGAATCGAGGACTTCGGAAGGACCTGGCACAGTGTCTCGACCCACCCGGGTAGGACTGAGCGGGTCATGCCCACTTGGGCGGCAACGCGCAAGGTGCCTTCGAAACGGTTGAACGCCCGGACGTCGTGGCGAGCTTGCGACCAGGTCGAGAGCAGAGACCTCGCGTAAGCTTCGAACCGGCGTCCCGCGGCAGTCGGCTCTGCCCCGGCGCGTCCACGCTGGAACAGTTCGGACCCGATTGCGCTCTCCAGGTTCTTGATGCGGGTGCTGATCGTCGATTGGGTCAGGCCCAACCGATCCGCGGTCCGATTGAAATTTCTCGACTCGACGATATCGAGAAAGGTTTCGATGTGATCAAGCTGCATTGAACCCTCGATCGAAAAACTCGATCATATTGGCACGTTTCATAAGCTTGATCAAACGACACCCAAGGCGGAAGCTGCACCAGTCAGCGATCCGGCAGCATCGCCGGACGAGGCTACGGAGCGGAACAAAGTGTTTATAATCGACTGCGATTGTCATAATTACTGGTCAAGCGCCACGGTATTGCAGCCCTACCTTTCCGGCCTCTGGAAGGACATGTTCGTCGAAGGCGAGAAGACAGGTCCCGTTGGGGCCTTCCCGCACGGCCATCGTCCCTGGTTTCATCCGCAGGATTTCTCCCGCAAGGACGTCCGTCCGAAAACCGAAGCCGATAACTATCTCATCATGAAAGAGAAGCACCTCGACAAGTACAAGATCGACGTGGCGATCCTGACGGGTGATGAGCCGATCGAGGCGTCAACCCTCGCCAACCCCTATTATGCCAGCGCCCTGGTCAGCGCCTACAATGACTACCAGATCGATCAGTGGCTGCCGAAGGACGACCGTTTCATGGGCTCGATCATCATCGCGCCACAAGATCCAAAGCTCGCCGCCGCCGAAATACGTCGCCTTGGCAATCACCCGCGCATGGTGCAGGTGCTCGCTTCCCAAGGATCCGTCAAACCATACGGCGACCCGTTCTACCACCCGATTTACGAAGCCTGCGCTGAAGTAGGATTGCCCTTCGCCATCCATCTGGGCGGCCATGGCGGAGTGAATTCAACGGCCATCGCTCCTGCCCCAACGACGTTCTTCTGGGAGACCCACGCTATCCTCCACATGTCGGCAATGTCGCACGTGGCCAGCATGATCGCGCATGGCGTCTTCGAGAAATGGCCGGACCTCTATTTCGTGATTATCGAGTGCGGCGTCGCTTGGGTCCCATCGGTACTCTGGCGCCTGGACGCCGACTACAAAGCGCTGCGCAAGGAGACGCCATGGCTGAAGATGCTGCCGTCGGAATATTGCCGGCGCAACATCCGCTTTTCCACGCAGCCGCTGGAACAGCCCGCAAACATCCAGCATCTGTGGTCCACGCTTGAGGCGATGGACGGCGAAAATACGCTGATGTTTGCGTCCGATTATCCCCACTGGGATTACGACGATGCAAACACGCTGCAGATCCCTCCTGCCTGGAAGAGCAAGATCATGGGAATGAATGCGCTGGAGGTCTACAAGCGCATCCCGCGCGCGCAAGCGGCGAATGCCGCCTGAGGAACCATGTGATGCCCGAAAAGACCTACATCTGCCGCGTCGACGAAATCGAATCCGGGTCTCCCTTTATCGCCAAGATCCGCAGCCTTTCGGTTGGCGTTTTCCGCGTCGGGGATTCATTCCACGCGCTGCTGAATGTTTGTCCGCACCGCGGCGCTCCACTTTGCGAGGGACCGCAGTGTGGAACGACCGCGCCCGTCGAACAGGCGCAATTCATCTATCATCGCGAAAACGAGATCGTCCGATGTGCCTGGCACGGCTGGGAATTCGACATCAAGTCAGGTGAGGCCTTGGTCGATCCGACCGTTCGCGCTCGCACATTTCCAGTCACCGTCGAGGCCGGCAGCATCTATGTGACGGCCTGATTGGCCCAAAGCTGATTGGGATTGGAAAAATCCGAGGAAAGGTGGCCGTCGCCAACCAGCAGATTTGTTCGCAGGTGCTTGAAAAAATAACGCGGAGAACCCGCAATGGGAGAGTCAAATGTCAGAATCTGAATACAAGCTCGGTATCGCGCAAAGCCTGATCGGTGGCGGCAAAGCTTCCCGCCGCGACTTCATTCATCTTGGGATAGCCGCAGGCCTGACGGTCGCCGCCGCCGACAGGCTCTTCGTCGCCACGGCGCGGGCCGAACCGATGCAAGGCGGCTTCGCCAAGCTCGGCATGGCTCACGGCGCGACGACAGATTCAATCGATCCGGCTGGCTACCCCGATACGTTCACACAAACCGCATTTTCGGGCTCGCTGTCCAACAGCCTCACTGAGGTCGACGCCAAAGGCAATGTCCAACCGGACCTCGCCGAGAGCTTCGAATCTTCGGATGGGGCCAAAACCTGGGCCTTCAAGCTGCGCAAAGCCGCAACCTTCCACAACGGCAGGACCGTGACGGCGGATGACGTCGTGACCTCATTGCAATATCATATGGGCAAGGACACCAAATCGGCGGCGAAGTCGCTGTTGGAGTCCGTCGCCGAGATCAAGGCGGACGGCCCGGAAACGGTGGTCTTCACGCTCAAGAGCGGCAACGCCGATTTCCCTTACATTATGAGTGACTACCATCTGGTCATCATGCCAGCCAAGGACGGCAAGGCGGATTGGGCCTCAGGCGTTCGCACGGGCGCTTTCGTAATCGAGAACTTCCAGCCCGGCGTTTCGGCCAAACTCAAGCGCAATCCGAACTACTTCAAGAACGGTAAACCATACCTCGACGAGGTGGAGTTCATCGCCATTACAGATCTTGCCGCTCGCATGGCGGCATTGTCTACGGGGGAGGTGGACTATATCGGCCGCGCCGACTTGAAGACTCTCGGCATGCTCAAACGCAATCCCAAGGTGGAAATCGTCGAAGTCACTGGCTACGGTCACTATACCTTGCCGATGAATGTCACGATGGCGCCGTTTGATAATCCGGACGTGCGAATGGCCCTGAAATGGGCGATCAATCGTCAGGAGATCGTCGACAAGATCTTTCTCGGCCACGCCACCGTGGCCAACGACAACCCGATCGCGCCAGCGATCAAGTTCGCCAAGGATCCGCAACCGCAACACAGCTTTGATCCGGAAAAAGCCAAGCACTACCTGAAAAAGGCCGGAATGGAGAACCTGAAAGTGGATCTCTCGGTCGCCGATGCCGCTTTTGCAGGCGCGGTGGACGCGGCTTCGCTCATTCGCGAGACGGCAGCCCAATGTGGCATCGACGTAAATGTCGTGCGTGAGGCCGAGGACGCCTATTGGGACAATGTCTGGCTCAAGAAACCCTGGTGCGCTTCCTATTGGAGCGGTCGAGCGACGGCCGACTGGATGTTCACCCAAGCCTTCGCCGCGGACTCCAGCTGGAATGAGTCGTTCTGGAAAAATCCCCACTTCAAC
Organism: Mesorhizobium sp. M0047; assembly: GCF_040323315.1. Taxonomy (NCBI): domain Bacteria; kingdom Pseudomonadati; phylum Pseudomonadota; class Alphaproteobacteria; order Hyphomicrobiales; family Phyllobacteriaceae; genus Mesorhizobium; species Mesorhizobium sp. M0047. The sequence continues at coordinate 24,880 of NZ_JAMYUW010000005.1, forward strand.
GAATTGCTTGTCCAAGCGCGCGCCGAGACGGACGAGGTGAAGCGAGCGGCGATGTATGCGGAGATGCAGCAGCTAACCCACGATGATGGCGGCAGCATCGTGCTGGTCTTCAACAATTTCGTCAGCGCTCAATCCAAAAAGCTCGCACACGGCGAAGTGGCGCCCAATTGGGAGAACGATGGCCTGAAAATGGCCGAACGCTGGTGGATCGCCACTGCATGAGATCGCGGGCCGGAGCCGCGTTGACTGTGAGGCTCCGGTTGGCTTCCCTGGCTGTTGCAAGGGCTGCCGCCCAAAAAGGAGACGTACGCGCATGAACCCTGTCGCAAGGACGGTTCTGGAGCGGCTTGGCCTCGGCCTCATCACTTTGTTCATCGTGTCCATCATTATCTTCTCTGCGATCGCGATGCTCCCCGGCGACTTCGCCAAGGCCACGCTCGGGCAATCGGCGACATCCGAAACGGTCGCCGCATTCCAGCGAGAAATCGGCATCGATCGTCCACCTGTCGAACGCTATTTTGTCTGGGTCGCGCAGATGCTCCACGGTGACTTCGGCTCCTCGTTTGCGAGCCGCACCGGATACCGGCGTAGCGTGGCCGAGATCATCGCGCCACGGCTATACAATACGATGTTCCTTGCAGCGGTGACTGCGCTGATTGCAGTCCCGCTGGCCCTGGGGCTCGGCATTCTCGCCGCGCTGTACCGCAACGGCTGGTTCGACCGGCTGGTGAATGCTGTGACGCTGACAACCATCTCGTTCCCGGAGTTTTTCGTCGCCTATATGCTGGCCTACCTGGTCATCTCGCGCGATACGTTCATCGGATCCGATTTCGCTCAATCGCTGCCGCATTGGCTTGCAGTCTCACTGAGCTGGGCCCTCAATGCTGTTCCCAAATTTCCGACATTGTCGAATGTGAACGACCAGACGCCGTTTTGGGACCACGTCTGGAAAGTGGCCCTGCCGGCAATCACCCTTACGCTCGTGATCGTGGCCCACATGATGCGCATGACCCGAGCGGCCATCATCAACATGTTGGCAAGCCCCTACATCGATATGGCGCGCCTCAAGGGAATGTCCCCGATGGTGATCGTGCTGAGGCATGCTCTGCCCAATGCCTGGGCTCCCATCGTCACCGTGGTGGCGTTCAATCTGGCGTATCTCATCGTTGGAGTGGTCGTGGTCGAGGTCGTGTTCGTCTATCCCGGCATCGGTCAGTTGATGGTTGATGCGGTGAAATCCAGGGATGTTCCGGTCGTTCAGGCCTGCGCCCTGATTTTCGCCGCGACCTACATCCTGCTCAATCTGATAGCCGATATTATCTCCATCGCCACCAACCCCAGGCTCTTGCATCCACGATGACCAGCTTCGAACCTATCGCGGCGATTCAAAGGCTGAGGCGCTCGCGTGCCACCCGAGCGACAACGGCGCTGAAGAGGGCACCCTTCAGCGCATGGTTCGGTATCGTCGTGATCCTCGGCTACGTTTTTGTTGCGGTCCTCGCGCACTGGATAGCGCCATACGGCGAGACTCAGGTCTTCAGCGAAGCCTTCGCGCCGTGGAGCCAGGAGTTCAAATTGGGAACCGATCAGCTCGGCCGCGACATGCTCACCCGCTTGATCTACGGTGCGCGCAACACCATCGCTATTGCAGTCGCGACCACGTTGCTGTCCTTCGCGGTTGGCGTCTCGCTCGGTCTTCTTGCCGCGTTGCACAGGGGATGGGTCGACCAGATATTGTCGCGTGCGGTGGACGTGTTGATGTCGATCCCAAGTCTGATCTTCGCGCTGGTGCTGCTGTCGATCTTCGGCTCGTCGATCACCAGCCTGATTGTGATCATTGCCCTTCTTGATTCCACCCGTGTCTTTCGGCTTTCTCGCGCCGTTGGGCTTAACGTGGCCGTGATGGAATATGTGGAGGTGGCACGATTGCGCGGCGAAGGCGCGAGGTGGATCATCGCCAAGGAAATCCTTCCCAATGTAATGCCGCCGCTGGTCGCAGAGTTCGGCTTGCGATTTTGCTTCGTATTCCTCACCATCGCGGCGCTGTCCTTTCTCGGCGTCGGTATTCAGCCGCCGACCGCCGATTGGGGTTCGATGGTGCGCGAGAACGCAACCCTGATCACTTACGGAGATGTCACGCCGCTCCTTCCGGCCGGCGCGATCGCTCTCCTTACGGTGTCAGTCAATTTCGTCGTGGACTGGTTCCTGCACGCAACAAGCGGATTGCGGGATGAAAAATAGCGGTCCAGGCCCGCGCGAAAAAGGAAAGGATCTACTGCAGATCCGCAATCTGCATGTGGAGGGGTTCTCGGACGAGCGGTGGCATCCCATTGTGCGCGGGGTCGATCTGACGCTGAAGCGGGGGGAGGTTCTCGGCCTGATCGGCGAGTCAGGCGCCGGCAAGTCCACCATTGGCCTTGCCGCAATGGGTTATGCCAAGCCGGGCTGCCGGATCACACAAGGCTCGATCCTGTTCGACGGGATTGATCTTCTGGCAGTCAGTGAAACAGTGCGCCGTCGCCTCAGGGGCTCCCGCATCGCCTATGTCGCGCAAAGCGCGGCGGCCTCTTTCAACCCGGCCCACCGGCTGTTGGAACAAACCGTCGAAACTGCGGTGGCGCATGGAATTGCCAGCCGGGAAGAGGCAAACCGGAGCGCCGTCGATCTTTATCGACGTCTTCAGCTCCCAGACCCGGAGACCATAGGCTTTCGCTATCCTCATCAGGTCTCCGGCGGGCAGTTGCAAAGAGCAATGACCGCAATGGCTATGGCTTGTCGTCCGGAGCTCATAGTATTCGACGAGCCAACGACCGCGCTCGATGTGACGACGCAGGTCGAAGTTCTTGCCTCCATTCGCAACATCGTGGAGGAATTCAATACGGCCGCAATCTACGTGACGCATGACCTGGCGGTGGTAGCGCAAATGGCGGACCGCATTATGGTTCTGCGCCACGGGCTCACTGTGGAGGAGGCTGAAACACGCCAGATGCTCGCTTCGCCTGCCCAGGAATACACCAAAACGCTCTGGGCTGTGCGCAAGCTCGCGAAGCCCGAAGTTCCGGCCGACGAGTATCTGCTGACGATAGACCACGTAACCGCGGCCTATGCCCGAACCGTCAAAGTGCTCCAGGATGTCTCCATCAAAGTTCCACGCGAAAGAACGGTGGCTGTGGTCGGCGAGTCCGGGTCCGGAAAGTCGACCCTCGCTCGGGTCGTCACCGGCCTTCTGCCATTGCTTTCGGGGTCGATCTCTTTTGCCGGCCAGCCCCTTTCGAAGAGCTTGAAGATGCGCCCGAAGGAGGTCCTGCGCCGCATACAGATGATTTATCAAACGCCCGACAACGCGCTAAATCCGCGCCAGACGGTCGAAGACATCATAGCGCGACCGCTTGAATTCTACCTCGGCCTTAGCGGTGCGCAGCGGAATCGCCGGATCGGCGAACTCATGCATATGGTCGAGATGAGCGAAGTTTACCTGGACCGACTGCCGGCCGAATTGTCGGGTGGCCAAAAACAGCGCGTTTGCATTGCCCGGGCGCTTGCGGCCGATCCGGATCTCATCATCTGCGACGAGATTACGTCCGCGCTCGACCAGATCGTGCAGGAGGAAATCCTAAAGCTCCTCATGCGCCTGCAAAGTGACTTCGGCATGAGCTACCTCTTCATCACTCACGACATTGCCACCGTACGGGCGATAGCCGACGAAATTGTCGTCATGCACCAGGGGAAAGTCGTTGAGCAGGGTTTGAAGAGCGAAGTTCTTACGCCGCCGCATCCGGCTTACACCGAACGGCTCTTGTCGTCCATACCGGAAATGAATCCGGACTGGCTCACAACGCTGCTGGCCAGTCGGAAAATCTGTTAGGGATCGCAAGGTGGACAGGAAGAGAACCCCGTCCACCAGGCACCCATCCGTCCTGCTGCCAGAACACCCCGCGACTGCTAGGCCGCATAACACTGGAACGAGAGATGCCGCACGGTCATCACCCGACTGTGCGTTCGATCGTGACACTTTTTTCCCACGTGAGAGCGCGACCAGCAAGACGGCGCGATTGTCGCGGCTGCGCCGACTGCAGCCAGCGCGGTCGCGTCGGTTCATGAGTAGCGCGGTAGTGATCGCACCCTGGTGATATCAGCGGCTTGACGATGCCCCGGTGAAGCGCTTCCGCTGCCGTCAGAAGGCATTCGATTTCAGCCTGTGAGAGCTGTTTGGCCATTGCGACACCTTTTCAGAGTCGCCCCACCCGGATCTCGTCGATGACGTCGGCATGCCGACATAGGCGATCGGCCAAATTCATGAGGTCCGACGGATACGGCTCCATCAGGTCGCGCGGGTCCGGCTCGGGCCCGAGCTAGCGCATATAGTCTTCAGGAGCCAGGATCACGGGCAATCGATCATGGATTGTCGCCATCAATTCGTTCGGCTCGCATGTGGCGATGGCAAACGTGCGGATGAGTTCGCCCGTGAACTTATCGGCATATTCTTCCCAGATGCCGGCCATCGCAGCGGGCGTTGACGGGCGGTGGCCGGCCGCTTCCATCGCACGCCCAGGCGGGAACCAGGCCCATTTGGCAGACACGAAGCCGGCCATGCTGGTGGAAAGCTCTTCGCGAATGATGACCGGCTATGTATCGGCCGGTCGTCCGTTCCATCACCGGAAGCGATTGCTCAGCAACTCGACGTCGCAAGGGTGGGCGAACTCGAAGCGCCGTACCATGTCCGGATCATCGATTTTGCGAAAACACGTCCGCACATTCGGCCAAGCTCACACGTCACGTTGGGGAAGACCAAAATGGGCACAAAGCGGGAACGAGTCGTCGGGTTGCCGACGCCGCGATGGATCGCCTTGGTAACGGCTGGATCGATGCCGTTCGTCGCATCCATCCGGAGAAAGGCATTCTACACCTATTGGAACTTCTCCTACCGGGGCGGTTATGATCGGAGTCCCGGCCTCGGGATGGACTCCTCGTCAGCCCATCACTTTCGAACAGGCTACGTGATGCCGGCGTGGAAGCTGACGTGCGAGGTTGGGAAAAGCCGGGTGATCATGCGCCAGCCTGGATAGAACTCGACCTTTCCGCCCAGGTTGCGGGTCAATCGTGAGGCTGGATGATCGTCGCTCCCGGAAGCGAAGCGTTTCTTTTGCCAGCGGCCTCTGCCGCGCAGGCACATTCCTGATCTTGCACCCGCGGTTGCGGAAATACTGCATATGCCTTTTGCATGTCACCGCACAGCGATCCAGAACTAGGGCCCGGGTGACAACGTTTTGAAGGACGGCATTGCCGATTACGTCGGCGGGGCGCTTCTGGCCTTTAGGTCCGGTGGGCATTCCTAGTTCTCCGCATGGCTAAAAACGACAGTGCCGTTGTCCTTACGAACTTCAACGGATACGATTCCATCGTCACCCTTTCGGGTCTGGAACATGGAGGTAGCGTGGTCTTTGGCCGCCTTCTCGGCGTCGAAGATCACCTTATCGATGATGCCCTGCCTTCCATACCAGATGACAGTGAAGGCCATTGTCGCTCCATGCTTTCCGCTAAGCATATAGGCGGTCGGCCCGATATGGGAAATGCATATTGCATCCCGTCAAATTTCAAACTGAGACACTACCGACAGCGCATGATCTTGCGCCAACTCAACGCCCGCATCGGCAACGATGCGGGCTTTTTTGGTCATATCAGAAGTTCGGCAAAACCCGGCCGGGCAAGTCCGCGAAGCAACCAAGGGTCTGGCGGCGCGTTGAGTTCGGGAACTTCATCGAGGGACAGAACCTTCAAGGGAGATGCCGAGATGGCCGACGACAAGAGCAAGCGGGATTTTGGCGATAGAGACAGACTGGCGGGCGACGAGGAGTATGAGGTTGGCTATTTCGCCAGCAAGTTCGGTCTCACCATCCCGCAGGTCCGCGAACTTGTCGCCAAGCATGGGAATGACCGTGAAACTCTTGAGCGCGAGGCGAAAGCGCTTGGCACGCGATTAGCGCGAGACCAACAGGCCAAAGTCAGGTCGCCCCGTTTATGAATCGGATCGCCGCGCCGGGTTGGCCGCGTACATTTTTGGGAGGTTCTTGTGATGTCCGTTCAATGTCGCGTTTCGGTCGACGATAGCCAATTCATCGACAATATTACATTTCAGGTGGTGCCACGTATCGGCGAGAGCATTTCAATGTCGCTCCACGGAGCCCACACCAATCTGCGCGTTTTGCGGGTATTGCACTTGCCCGAAGGTGAATCCCCCGATGGTTCACTCATTGTCTTGGAACTCACCAGCAAAATTCTGTGATCGTGTCAGTGGCCGAGGCTCGCGTTCGCGATTCAGATCCTGCACTCATCAACCTGCCGCACTGCTTCCTGCTTGGCGATCCCATACCGCTCCTGGATACGCCCCAGCAGTTGGTCGCGATTGCCCGTCAATTCGTCAGGACTCATTCTCCTTGGCTTCGATCAGCTCATAGGCTCGACCGACGGCGAATTGACCCGTGAGGCCAAACCCGCCGCCGGCCGATGCGATCCGGACTCAACGGGTCAGAACGAGGGCCTCCTCCTCGTCGCGCTGCTTGCCACCGTACACTGCTGCAACGCTCGCTATGAAGGCGCCGACAACCATCGACAATGCGCCTATAAGTGCGAAGGACGCAGTGGCTTTCCTTACTGTATCGGCCGCCTGCTTGGCCTTGGCCTTGGTGTCGTCGACTTTGGCGATCACCGCATCCACTCGAGCCTTCGCATCGGCCTCCGACAGGCCTGTGCGGGCGGCGACGAGTTGCGCCAGATAGGCCTTGTCCTCAGGCGATATCTGGCCATTTGCCGCCCCCGCCAGCAGGATTCGCGTCGCCTGTTCCGTAGCGGTGGCGCCGTTCTGTTCATTGGCGGGCGCTGCGGCGGGGGCCGCCGCGCGGAACAGAGAATCCACAAAATAGCCGGTCCAGATGCCAGAAGGTGGGGCACCTGTCGTAGCCGCATTGGCGGCTGCTGTCGTTGCCCCCGTCGCGGCGCCTGACGCCACGGAGGATGCAGCCTGCACACCCGTGCCCAGCGCCGCCGAAAGAGCCGAGCCCAGCACGCCGGCAACAAGCAATGTTGCCAGCGCCCACGCAAGGAAACCGTGCGCGGTGTCACGAAAAAAGACTTCGTCGGTGTGGACATTTACCCACTTGGTGCGCAGCCGGCCGGTGAGATAGCCGCCTAAGCCAGCTGATAGCCATTGAACGACGACAAGCCAGGCAGCCGCCGAAACCGCGAAGGTCGTGGTCGAAGCGCTCGCTCCGGTCCAGGGCGAAACCATGGTCAGTCCTAGACCGGAGCCGACCAGCATCAGAATAACCGTCAGCGTCGAGGCCGCGAAAGCGCCCGCGACGATCGGCCCCCAGCTGACGGCCGATGAGGATGACTCAGTGACCGGCGTGATGTCTGTCGATGAAACCACGGTTCCCATTTTCACCCCCTACCGCGCAAGAAGCATAATCAGAATGATGATTGGGATCGGCACTCCAAGCAACCAAAGCAAGATACCTCGACCCATAACTACCTCCTTTAAAAGGTGCTGAGACGAAGTAACAATTCTCCATAAAGGTTTTCGTTCCAAAGCTGCCGCTGGGCATTATGCGGCAACTCTCCTGCGCGAGATTGGTCCAGGCACGCAAGTTACCCGGCTGACGGCAAGCGGTGCCTTGTCGTGGAATCTGCCCCTCGATACGTGCGGAGTTTACCGCGCCTGTGTCGCGCCGCCTTGTCGAGAGCCTTGGCTGGGCCCGTCATTGTTTTGGTGGGCAATAAGACTCAATCGTTTGGGAAGTTCCAGGGGCTTGAGGCTGTTCAGGAGGTTAGGCGTAAGAAAAGGCTGTCCTGCGCGGACCGCGTTTCCATAGCCGCCATCGCATTCGGCTCGTAGGCAGCGATCGCGAGAAGTTCCCAGGTGGGCCGGCGCCTTTCGGGCGGGTGGGTTGCATCCAAGGCTCCAGCCGGGCGCGTCGCCGCAAGCACAAGCTAACATACGTTCGCCACCGCCATATTGTGTTATTACGCAGGCAGGTTTCGCGCGCTACTCGCGCACGGTTACCCGCGATGTCGGTGAGACCTCGGCGATGGAATCCATATCGACAGTGACGAGACCGCATCCATCGATACGAATGGTGACTTTGCCGTCCTCTTGATCGACGCGCGTCGCGAAACCACTGATTTCGACTTTCTGGCCTACCTTGGCCTTCTGCGGCGTGTCGATGGCAAGCGGGAAATTATAGGTCGGCACACTAACGCTCGAAACGCCGTCCTCCATCACCTTCAGGATGGTGGCCGATAGCGTGATCTCATCTCCGACTTTCGGTTTTCGGGCCATGCAAATCGCTCATGATCGTGATCGTGATTGAAACATGCAACTCAGCTAAAATGTTCCCGATCCTGCTCACTGCCATTGGATTAATCGAGTCATTGCTAATTTTGCTCAAAATGCCATCGCTGGGTGTCCCCTCAAGCCCCCGAGCACCGGCCGACGCGGCCTGCGTCCGCGAAGGTTTAGAGCGTGCCGGCCTCCCTATCGCGCCAGCACACCTTGTGGGCTGCGCGAAGGCGTTCCACCCGGTCGGCCAAGCCCATTCCCTCAAGGGCTAGAAGCCTCCGCACGACGACGACCAGTAGCTGAAGAGGACGAAAAGCCCCGCCATAGGAGCGAGCTGCGCCGAACTCTTGAAGCGGTCACATCCATGAGGTTAGAGCACTCGTGAGTTGTATGTGAGCCGTCTGCATCAGGCTTTGCCTAAGTGCGCGCCCTGGCCGTCATAAGACGGCAGGCGAGGCCGTCTCCGGCCAAGCTTTTCGCTATCAAGACGTTGCTAAAATATACGTTATCCATGCCGGAACCAGGTGGTCAAGCGCACGTTCCCTCGTGCAGTCACGACAAGCTTGTTGACCTGAAGGAGGTTAAAATGAGCATGAAACTTCTCGTTGCTGCAATCGCGCTCGCATCGATGGGGGGTGTGGCGATGGCTGGTTCCACAACCGGCACATCCGCGCTCGACGATCCTGCCAAAATGTCGCCGTTCTTCACCGATGCCGGTATGAAGACATTGAGGTCCGAAAAGGATTTCAAGACCGCGTGGACGGCCATGAAACCCGACGAACGAACGGCGGTGCTGAAAGACTGTGGCGACACCACGCTTAACAAGGCGCATGCGGATTTTTGCGCAATGGCCAAGAAGATGGGCAGCTAAAATAGCGCTGCCAACCACCGAAGACGAACATCGAGTCCGGCTTCGGTGGTCGTGAATGGATGGCGTGCTTCGTCGGCGATTGCCCAACGCCTTTGTTCCTGCGTCGCTGTTCAAGCCGATTGAGTTGCGAAACTGATCGGCAGCATCACCATTGAGTGGATGCGCGACGGGCTCGCTGGGCGAGCCGGAACTGGATGAGCACTTACCTATTCCACGCGGTCGGACGCAGCCACCATGCTGATCGCAGCCTGACCATTTCGAAAAGGATTGCGCCTCGATGACCTGCCTTGCCTCTGGGGCGGGAGATCTGGGTCTTCTCGGAACATTAGGCATTTAGCGAAGTTTGGTTGAACGGCTCGCTCTTGGGGCCAAAACGATGGCCAGGCGGGCTTTGAGAGGAAGCTATGATCGATGTCACGCCTTCGCTTCACGTCTGTCGCCGCCGGGCACTGCAAATTGGCCTGGGAGCAACCCTCGCTTCAACCATCGACCTTGCTCCGGCTTCGCCTGCTTTTGCGCAGGATGACGTCAAGGACGAAGACATCTTCCGCTTTTCACTCAACCTCGAATACATGGAGGCGGAATACTATCTTCGGGGTACCACAGGAAAAGGCATCGAGGATTCAGATGCCGGTTCCAAGCCCGGCGATGTGGTTGGCGGCAAACAGGTTTCCTTTGAAACGCCCGCGCTCGGTGAATTCATGCGGGAAGTCGCGGAAAACGAACTTGCCCATGTTAGGTTTTATCGCAAGACGCTTGGGTCGGACGCCGTCGACCGGCCGGCAATCGATTTTGATGCCGGCTTTGCTGCAGTGGCGAAGGCTGCAGGCCTGGGTGCGGACTTCGACCCCTTTGGCAACCAGATGAATTTCGTGCTCGGGGGCATGCTGTTTGAGGATGTGGGTGTAACGGCCTACGCTGGAGCGACAACCGTTCTAAAGAACAAGCAGTTCCTGGCTGCTGCAGCCGGTATTGTCGCGGTCGAAGCTTACCACATGGGAATGGCGCGGTCTTCGCTCTATCGCATGGGCGAGAAGGCCTGGAAGGCTGCCAATGCGATTTCCGACGCGCGGGACAAGATCGACGGGCCCGACGACAAGGACCAAGGCATCTATGTCGACGGCAAAGCCAACTTCGTTCCTTCGACGCCAGACGCGATCGCCTTCACAAGAACACCGCAAGAGGTGCTGCGCATTGTCTATCTGACCGATCAACCCGGAGTGAGCATGGGCGGTTTTTACCCAAACGGGATGAACGGAACGCTCAGGAGCACTTAAATGATGGAACCTGTCGGACACCCACAATATGACTGTCGTCGGCAGATATCCCCTTCATCCGTTTTCGTCCCGATGAGAACGCGATGAACGTCAGCAGCGAAGCGACGAAGTCTTTGTGGGCGCTTGACGCCAGCTTGCCCACCGCTCCCCGTCTTGAGCAAAACGAGAAATGCGACGTGGCCGTGATTGGGGCTGGCATCGCCGGGATTTCGGTTGCCTACGAACTGGCACTGGCGGGACGCAAAGTGGTGCTCGTGGATCGTGGACCCTTGCTCGGCGGCATGACCTCGCGCACGACCGCCCATCTGGCGCCCATCTGCGACGACGGGTTGAGCGCGCTGGTCGAGATGCGTGGCGAAGCTCTGGCGCGCGGCTTTCAGGCAAGCCAGCGAGCCGCGGTCGACCGGATCGAACAGCATGTCGCCAGCCTGGAAATCGACTGCGATTTCCGGCGACTGGAGGGGTTCCTTTTCCCCGCCGCATGGATGGATGAGAAGGAGGCCGCCAGACGATGCAACGAGGAGTATGCGGCTGCGGCAAAGACGGGCGTCGAAGTCGAGCGTGGCAAGGGCGTGCCGCTCAAGGGTCATCAATCGGCGCCCGTCCTGCGCTATCCGGGCCAGGCCACTTTCCACCCGCTGAAGTACCTGCGCGCCCTCCTTGCTGATTTCAAGAAGCGAGGCGGCAAGGCCTTCGCCCACAGCGCCGTCGTCGAAATCAAGGAGGGGAAGCAAATTCGCCTCAAATGCGACAGCGGCTCAACCATCACGGCTTTGAACGCGGTGTTTGCAACCAACTCTCCGATCAACACTTGGGTCAAAATCCACAGCAAGATGGCGCCCTATCGCACCTATGCGATGGCTTTCGAGATCGCCGGGGGAATTCTCCCGGACGCGCTCTACTGGGATATGGACGACCCCTATTATTACGTCCGCCTCAGCCGCGGGTCTGGTAAGACCGACTGTCTCATTGCGGGCGGTCGCGATCATAGATCGGGCGAGACGGACGATGGCGAGGCGCGCTTTGCGGCGCTCGAGGCCTGGATCAGAGCGCTGGTGCCCGATCTTGGTGCGGAAAGAGCGAGATGGTCAGGTCAGGTTCTCGAAACCATTGACTATTGTGGCTTCATCGGCCGCAGCCCGGGCAACGGCAACGTCTTCATCGCCACCGGCGACTCCGGCCAAGGCATGACGCATGGTGCATTGGCCGGACGGCTGATCCGTGATCTGATCGTCGACGGATCGAATCCGTGGGAAGCCGTCTATGCTCCCGACCGGACGCCGCCCGCTGCCTTCACGCATTACATCAATGAGAACCTCACGACGGTGAAGAATCTCGCCGGTTACTTGCTACCCGGCCAGATAAAATCGGCCAGGGATCTCAACCCCGGAGAAGGCGGCGTCTTTCAGGACGGCTTGAGCAAACTCGCCGTGTGCCGCGACCGCGCCGGCAAGTTGCACAGGCGATCAGCCACTTGCACCCATCTTGGCTGCATCGTGCACTGGAATTCCACCGAGCAATGCTGGGATTGCCCCTGCCATGGCTCGCAGTTCGCGCCGGACGGGACGGTACTTAACGGCCCAGCGACCCGATCTCTGGTTCAGCCGAAGTCATAATGCCAAACGTCAGAGGCGGATCAGCCGGACGGCATAAGCCAGCTTGTTGTGGCGTGCTCTTTTTGCTGGTGGACAAGCCGTGTTTCGCCTAATGGCACTGGGCTGCATGCCCCGCATTCTCGGGCAGCGAAGGCCCGGTATGTCGAGCCGGTTTTGTTCGAGCAATCCCTCGCTGGTCTGTTCGAAATTGCTCGTCCGATAGTAGCCGCATTTCGGATTGATCGGGGGCCTGGATTGCGAATGTAACCCTTGGCCCTTACCGACGGCGCATGGAAGAGCAGCTGGCGCCTTCGCTCGCACCCTTGCACGCCCTAAGACCAAGCAGACAGCGCCAGCGTTGGAGCCTTCGATGATGCTTATAGTCGGCACTGCGGCGGTTTTCGCCGCAAACCTCTTCCGTTCTTTCAGCGCACGATCCGCCGAAAGACCGCCGGTATGTCAGACAGGTCACGATGCGCTGCCGTTGACCAGCGGCGTATGCATCCTAGTTGCAGTCATCCGCGTTCGAGAGGAACATTCCGTGCATCCTGGCCTCTGGATAGCATTCGTCGGAACGGTCATCGCACTGCAAGTGCCACCGGGGCCGGACAGCATGCTTGTGATGGCGCGCGGAATTGCGCAGGGCCGTGGAGTTGCGCTGTTCACTGTGCTCGGGATGACCGTCGGAGCGGGCATGGTGCAACTGCCCCTTATCGCGCTTGGCCTCACTACTCTCATTAGAGCTTCACCGCTCGCGTTCGCTGCGCTCCAATGGATGGGAGCGGCCTATCTCATTTGGCTCGGGCTTCGGCTGATTTTCACAGCCGCGCATGTCCCTGCCCAGCACGATGGGAGGTCGCCCGGGCACCTTGCGGCGGCAGGCGAAGGCATGATCGCCAATCTAATCAATCCTTGGCCCATCACTTTCATGGTTGCATTCCTGCCCCAGTTCGTGGACCCGCATGGAAGTTCGATTACGCTCCAACTCTTGTTGCTGGGCGCCACTCAGAAATTGACGGGCGTACTCGTGTTAGGAACTTATGCCATGGCTTCGGGCAGCATAGGGACGTGGATCATGGCGCATCCCCGCGTAAGGCTTTGGCAGCAGCGGATCGCGGGCTTCTTCATTGTCGGCCTCGGGCTCCGAATGGCCTTTGGTGGTGGAGCAAGCCATTGAATCTAACGCTGCCGAATTGCGCCGGAGACCCTACAGGGGGAGGAACATCTTCTCTTCGCCTCGAATCTCTTGCGGGCCTCCTGAGCGGGCATGTTGCCTTCCACAGCAGACAAGCAGGTTTCCACCGCCTGTTTCCTTAGGGCCTTAGGGCCACGCCTCGTACACTTCAGGAGATGCTCGGAGGCACCTTCGGCATGACTGACCCGAAGCGGATGCCAGGTTTGTCTGTCCTGACGTAGACCGGAGGTTGAATCAATGCAGAGCCGTCAGGGCTCTCTGAGGACGAAGAGCACGAATTGATCGTGAAGCGTCGCTCAGTCCATGATGATCTCGACCAATTCCGGTCGGTCTCTCGTAGGACGGGCCCGGCCTTATGAACTGCGGCGATGGTGTGACCGGAGGCAATGCTTGCCAACCGGGATGAAACGCATCGCCGCCTCGACCAACTCGTTGGCGGTGGCCACGGGCTCGCAAACTGCTTGAAGCCTCATGGCTCCTCCCCCCAAGGGAGAAACCTAAGTGGTCTATGGTTCACCAAACGAAGATCAAGTTTGGATGTATCAAGCCAAGAGGCCGGGTGAATAGGGACCGACGCGACCTCCGTCGCGTCTTTGCGTTTGCACTTACATTAGCTTAAGAGCACATTAAAGCAGCCGGTGAAGTACCTCGTACCGGTTAGGCTCGGCGCCAGTCCCCCAGACCCCTCGACGCCGGGCCGCTCGGGTGACAAGGCACCTTTCCGTTTTGCCTAGTCTCGCCGCCGCTTCTTGTCGCGCAAATTGAGAAGCTCGACCAGATCATCAGCCTCTTCGACAGGCATGTCGATCAACGGAACGCCCAACTCGACGGCAGGCATGCCGGTGAACACGTCGATGACGTCCCACGTGCCTTCAGGCGTTCTTTCCATGTCATATCGTCGCGTCATCGGGGCAGAGCGTTCAACGCTGCGTATCGTCCGGCTGGGCATCGGGTCCTTTTTCATCAAGTTCATCGGCCAATGAAGCAATGTTGGGGGGCAGCTCGGGCTCCTGCCAGTTTAAGAGCTTGCGCAGGTGCCGGCGCAGGATTTCCGTGCGAATCCAGCGCCGCACGATTTCGGCAATAGCCTTCTGCCTTGATCGATCAAGTTCTGGCATGTTCGGAACTCTCGGAACTTCGTTTACACGCCGAACTCACCCACCATGGAATGGTTCCTGCCGCTGAAACATTGCCGCTACCGCTACCCTTGGCGCCGGTCGTTCGTCGATTTCACATCGAAGACAGGTGACGCAGCCTTTTTGCGGAATGGTGGGAAGTCTGGGTTGTTGAAGCGCGCGTTACTGTTTTGCATGGCATGGTCGAGCTCGCCGCCAACCAAGATGACAATGGAAGAAATCCATATCCAAATCAGGAAACCGATGATCCCGCCGAGCGAACCATAGGTTTCATTATAGTTTCCGAAATTGCCCGCATACCAGGAGAACAGAAACGATCCGACCAGCCAGCCGAGTGCCGCGACGGCGCTGCCCCAACTTATCCAGCGCCATGGCGCTCTCTGCCGGCTCGGACCGAAACGATAGAGGAGGGCGAAGCCGAGCGCGACGATTGCAAGCACCACAGGCCAGCGCAGAATTCGGATGAGCAGGTCCGTCGCCCCAGACAGTCCGACGAACGACAACAGGATTGGGACCGCCACGGCAGCGCCGATTGCCAGTAGCCCCAGGACGATCCCGCCCATCGTGAAGGCCAAAGAAACCGCATTGATGCGGAAGAAGCCGCGTTTCTCCTTCTCGCCATAAATTATATTAAGGGCATCGAAGAGTGCCTTAACGCCGGCGTTGGCACTCCACAGCGAGGCGGCAAGACCGATTATGAATGCCAGCCCAAGAGTTCCGCTTCGCTGCGAGGCGATGTGCTGCATCTGGTTGCGGATAACTTCCAGTGCCCCGGCGGGTAGCAAGCCTGAGATGCGGTCGAAGTGTGAGGCAATAGTCTGCGGATCGGCGAACAATCCGTAGACGGCGACCAGTGCGGCAATGGCAGGGAAAATGGCAAGGATGGTGTAAAAAGCGATTCCCGCAGCAATGGCAAGCACGCGGTGTTCTGTGATGCCCGTCTTAACGCGAAGAAGGATGTTCCTCCAGCTTGCGAACGAGCTTGCGAACCGATTGGTCAGGCGCTGCTGGCCAGCGTCACTGTTTTCCTCATGCAGCGGCGTAGCAGCTGGAGCGGCGTATCGACGTGGTGAGAATCCGAACGCCAGCAGAACCAGAGTAGCCGCAGGAACCCAAAATGGAGTGAAATCCCTCTTGTGAAGGGAGCGGTTCTCCGGCTGGCCGGTGGCAGTCGTTGTCATCACCCTGCTTTGTCGTGCTCTTCGTTCGCCTGCGGTGTGCGCGCGGTGTTTTCTCTTGAGGCTGCTTTGTTGGCCCTGTCTGGCTCTGCCGCTGCCGCGGGCACGGCCGGCCTTGCTGGCTCCTTTCCTTCTTCTTTTGTCTTAGTGGCAACGTCTTTCTCGCCGGACGGAGTTTGTTCAGCACCGTCTCCGGACTGGCGATGTCGGCCGGGTTGCGGACTGCGTGGGTCTTCTGGCGCAGCGCCTGCTTTTTCGCGCATCAGCCGATCTTCCGCTTCCGAGGGCGGCAAAGCCGCACCGATTGCCGCGCCGACTGCCAAGCCGATGCCCGCCATGACAAGCGGCTCATTGCGGCAGAAATTCAGCAGGCTCTGAGTGGTCGATGCGAGGCCATGGCCGAGGCTTCGTGCCGAACCGCCGATCGCCATCGCTGTTCGGCTGGTGCCGTCGGCCACCGCGTCATAAGTCGAGGATGCCGTCCTTGAGACAGATGCTGCCGCCGATTGAGCATTCTCCCCAGCGGCTGCGCCCAGGCGCCCAGCTGCATCCCTAATTTGGGAACCGGCCGCCGCACCAGCTTCCGTGACTGAGTCGGCGACGGCCCCAATCTTGTCACTCATCCGGTCCAGGTCGCTGCCTTCGGGCTTGGGGCGTGTGCCAATGTCGGCGGCTCTGCCGTTTGCCGGGCCAGCGCACATCAGCCAAGCGATTCCGGCTCCGATTAAGGTGACGGGCAGCGGATTTCTTGCCATCTGATGGCGCAGGCCACGATAGAATTCACCGGCATCGCCTCGACCGGCGTAGTCGCTGAACTGATCCAGAATTTGGCCAGGCGTGACGCTGGCCCTCAGTTCGTCAAGTGTGTCCACGAGCTGCGAGCGTGTCCGCTCCGTCTCGCGCTCAAGCTGCTCTGTGTAAGTCATGGCGATGCCTCGCTTGTTCTTTTGCAACGGATGCGTCCCGCTGAAGCTGGTGAATGGTCTTGTCGGGCATCATCGTTTTGATTTTGAGCCGGTTCATGCCCACGAGAAGGAAGATAAGACCCAACACCAAGGCTATGCCGCCCACGATCAAGGCGGATGCGGCGGCTGTGATTCCAAGTGCAGGCGCCAAAGCGGCGACGCCGGCCTGAAACAGTATGACCAGCGCCGGAATGAGCAGCACAGCGCCGCCAATCACAAGGCTCAATCCGGCCGTAGCACGGCCTATGTTCTCCGAAATCTCGCTGCGGGCAAGTTGTCCTTCCTTTCGCAGCAGGGTCGTGAATTGCAACACGACATCCGAGAATATGTCCGGAATGGACCGGCTATGTCCGAGAGGTGTCATTTTCTTCTCCTGTCAGGGGTGCGTTCCGCCGTGCTTCTGAGGGCCGGGAGACCTCTTCAGAACCCGCGCGAGAGTGATCCCTGCCAGAATGGCTCCGCCGAAGAACGCCGCAGGCTGAGTGTGTGCGAAATCGCCAAGGTCGTTAACCAGATCCTCGACTCTGCGCTTACGCAGTGCAGCGGCTGTGCCTTCCAGACGTGACGCGGCGTCGTGAACGTAGTCAGCACTTCGTGGAAATTGCTTCTCCAGCTCATGGGCAGCGCTATGGATCGCGTCAGCCATCTCGTCGATCCGCTCAGCGCCAGCTTCCTTCTGTTGCTCCGCCGCTTGGCGTGCATGCTCTTTCATCTCATTGGCCTGGACCATGTTAGTCTTCCTCAGTTCGGTCGTCGCCCTAGGGGACGACCGGTTTATTACGTTGAGCTTAACTACGATCGGGAAATTGAGTTCCGGCCGACTGGAAAAAGTCATTGGCCGTTGCCGGACAGCAGTTCACTCAGGGGACTCGGCGGCTCTGCAGTCGCACTTGAGAGGCGCTCCTAACCACTGGTCGAGGGAACCGCGTCTCGAACAATGGAGCGTCCGAAAGCAAGTTGACCGGCCCTCTCACGCGCTGCTCCTCCTGAACCACGGCTGAACGCCGTCTTCAGCATCGGTTCGAATTGCATCTCCTAAAACGAAGCCGTTCAAACTCGCGGTCCCGTCCGCCAAAGGAGACGCTCTCATGATCCGCAATTCTTTCACCGCAACCGCGCTCGCCGCTCTTGTCGGCATTGCCGTCGCTGCCCCGGCCATGGCCAACGACGTGAGCATCGAGCAATACGGCTGGTCCAATTCGGCTGGTGGCGCCCAGAACGGCTTCAAGAACCGTATCCGGGTTTACCAGGACGGCCGCTTCAATAAGGTGATCGGCCAGCAGCGCGGCCGCCATAACCTTTCGGCCATTGGCCAGCAGGGGATCGGCAACTACGGCGCCACCTATCAAAATGGCAATCGCAACGTCGCAGGCGTCGCCCAGTTCGGCTCCAATCACACCACCATCCTGACTCAGGACGGCAACGGCAACATCGCTGCCGGCGTGCAGGTTGGCCACGGCTGCGATGCCAATGTCAGCCAGGGTGGCAGCGGCAATGTCGCCGCTTTCGTTCAGGCCTGCCCATAAGCAGCACCGGCTGGGCGGCCGCGGAAACAGTCCGCGGCCCACGAATGCCAAGGAGACGAACCATGCCAAGCATCGTCAAACCTCCCCGTAGCGTCATGACCGCATTCGCCCTGCTTCTGATCCCGGCCGGCGCTTTGGCGACCATGGCCACCGCCGGTCAGGCCCTCGGGCCGGTGCGCTGCGAGATCCGCGCAACGCCGGAAGGCGACATGGTCTCGCTGGAGGCGCTCGCCCATGCCAACAAAAGCGTGAGCGGCACCTATTCCTTCCATGTTGAAAGTGCCGCTCGCACCGGCAGCACCAACATCGAGCAGGGCGGCGCCTTCAGCACAGCGCCCGGCAAGCCAGCTACGCTCAGCGCTGTCACGCTCGACGCGAAGGGCGGCGTCTATGACGCCAGGCTCGAGCTCACGGTCGATGGCAAGAGCATCAGCTGCGCCGAGCAGTTCGGAGGCGCGACCTGATCGGATCGCCAGACTTGCGAAAAGGGCGTCGGCAATCGGCGCCCTTTTCCTATGTGCGTCAGGCCGGGAGTGAATGAACGACAGCTGAACGAAGGATTCCGGCAGGGTTCAGCCACCAGATGAGAAGGTTGGCACAGGCTGGGGCAGCCGGAAAATGGAGACCAAGATGACCCGCAATACATTGAAAACTCTTGCCGCCGTTCTGGTTGCCGGCAGCATCGGCCAGGCGGCGCTGTCCGCACCGGCTTACGCGGGCGGCCGGGTTTCGGTGACATTTGCCCCCGGCAACGTTCGCGACGCCGGCGCCCTGGCGACTGGACTGCGCTTCTATTCGCTGTATCGCGGCCTGCATGGTGCAAGCATCCGCCAGTCAGGACACGGAAACGCAGCTGGCATCGGCCAGAATGGTCGCGGCAATCTGGGCATCATCCAGCAGGAGGGTAATGGCCATTCCGCCACCCTGCAGCAGAATGGCAATGACAACGCTTACAGCATTTTCCAGTTCGGAAGGACTACCGACGCCAACGTCGCACAGAACGGCAATGCCGGTGGCGGTGCCACCTTCAGCTACGGTTGGTAACTGCCGGCGATGAGCCATGAAATTTAGGGTCGCCGCTGGGAACGAAGCATAAAGCGAGCAAATTTAGAAATGTAATGGCCGATCGCGTAGAACCATATAAAAGAATAAGAGTCAGGGCAGCCGAAGTGCGTCAATCGTAAAAGATCTTCTAAAGCGCAAAGGCTGATCAGGACCGGTATAGTGCGAAACACAATCCCGAAAATCGCAGCTTCATTTGCATTCCTGCCGCAATCATGCGGCCCCGCGCTTCCGCCTATTTCCAGACAGAGCCTAGGCGAAACCGCCTGTTGTGGTCGGGCCGAATTTCAAACTGACCCACTACCCAGCCTTGCGCTCCAAAGACTACACGGCTATATATCTGGATATAGCACGGAGGCACGCGATGAGCAACAGTGCGCAGAAAAGAGCGATCGACAATTATCGGTCCCGCCTGACCGCGCGTGGCATCGCGCGGTTTGAAATCCAGGCGCTCGACGCCGACCGCGATCTACTAAGGAGCCTTGCCCGGAAGTTGACGGAGGAGGGGCCGGAAGCTGGCCGGCTTCGCCGGACCATACAGCAGGCCGTGGCGGGTGAACCTCCGAAAACGGGCGGTATTCTCGCCGCATTGCGTCGCTCGCCTCTGGTTGGTGCCGAGCTCGACCTCAGCCGGCCGCGAGAAGAGGGGCGTAAGGTCGACCTGTGAGGCGCTACCTCCTCGATACCAATATCATCAGCAACGCCATAAAGCAGAAGCCTTCGGAATCGCTGCTGGCCTGGATGGGAACTCAGAACGACGATGACCTCTTCATCGCTTCGCTAACCGTTGCGGAAATTCGCCGCGGTATTCTGGAGAAGCCACGCGGTAAGAAACGTGACGCACTGGACAAGTGGTTCTCTGGGTCGGAAGGGCCGCCGGCTCTGTTTGCCGGCCGCATCCTATCGTTCGACGACAAATCGGGGCTGATTTGGGCGCAACTGATGGCAGAAGGGAAAGCGGCCGGCCGGCCGCGTAGCGCGCTCGACATGATCATCGCCGCTGTCGCCAGTGCGAATGACTGCGTGGTGGTGACGGATAACGAAGTGGACTTCGCCGGACTTCAGATCGTCAACCCGATGCGCGGAACGGTCTGATGCAGCGGCGGATCAAGGAATGCATGATGTCTTCGCTGATGCCGTCGGGAAGTAGACCTGCTCGGTGTCGCCGCTCATATTGGCGAACGGCAGGACGGCGATCGAATGCTTTGCCGGCGTTGACCCTGCCGGCCGGCTGGTCGAGGGTTCCGACATAGCGATCGCCTTGGTCCCGGCGCTGCCGACTTGCAGCGAATAGACCACGATCGGCTCGGCGAAATTATTGAGTTGTGTGCTGTGGAGATCGCGGACCGAGAGGACGAGCGTTGCCTTGACCTGCCGATAGGCATCCTCGGAAAGGCAGATGGCGCCGGGCGCCGCCACGCCCGCAGCACACGGCATCCAGACTGCGGAACCAACCAGCGCCCCATCGCCGGCCACTTGATCGCCCGGCCGTTGTACACGGCGATGATCGAGCTCTCGCTCGGCCGCCGCCTCTGGATATGGACCCTTGCAAGGTCGCCACCGTGCCTGGCGCCGGCCCGATTCCCTCGCGAATGGCTTTCTCGGAGGGGCGCAAATACCATCACCACAGCCGGTTGTCGGAGGAATGGTTTCGGGGACCATCATTACCGGATATGACGCAAGAGCCCGAAACCACTCGAAATTGCGATGCAACTCAGGCCGCCATTGTCGGCATTTCTATCCCGTGCTGCTGCATTGCCGCGCCGATCCGCGCGAAGTCGGGCTGCGTCTGCGGCTCGGCCGTGCCGATGTCGCGGAAGAAGATGACCATAGAAGTTTCTATGAGCACGAGCATCCGCACCGGGTGGCTGCTGTCGTTTGAGTAATTATGCGGCTCTCTGGGACCGATACGCACCGAGGTTCCGGGGCTCGCGACCGTCACCTCGGGCGGGCCGCCCTCGGCAAAGTGGCGGACCGTGAGTTCGCCCTCGATTACATAAAATTGTTCGGGCGACGCGTGGCTGTGCGGCGGGGTGCCGGAGCCCGGCGGGACCTCGACCTCAATGAGTTCGAGGTTCGAGCCCACAAGGCCTCCCAGGAAGCGGATGCGATCGGCGACGACCCAGAGGGTCTGGCCGTCGTAGGGGTTGGTGACGTCAATTTTCATTACCTGTCTCTTTCATTTGCGATGTAACGTCCGCTGGAGCGTGGCCCGAGGTGACTGCGGACAGTATCACCTCAATTGCCCAGGATGCGGTCTCGCCAGCCTCGGTTCCGGTGAGACCGCCGTAGTCCTTCAGGACCTCCCAGGCAGAGGCCGAGAAGAGAAGATGGACTAGCGACTTGATCTTCTCGGCCTCGGCGGGCGGAAGGGAGGCGATGGCGGGAGCGAGTGCGTGAGCGAAATTGGCACGCCGCTTCGCCACCGTGCCTGTACGCATCTCGCGGCCGGTCCGGGAGTGTAGCGAGGAGCGGATCGCCGCTTCGTGTGTGTCGAACTTTGGGAACGCTTGTCGTGGGCCATCGACGAGGTCTTTTAGACTCTCAGGTGTCGCGGAGACACCTATCCGGGCATTCAGCCAAGGCCAGAAGGTGGCCAACAGGTCGTCCTTAGTCGCGAAGTGGCGAAACACGGTCCGCCGCTGCACTCCGGCCCTCAACGCGATGGCTTCCGTGCTGATCTCGTCCGCGGCGCTCGCCGAATCCAACAGTTCAAACAGTGCGATAAGGATCGCCTCGCGTGTCTCACGCGCTTTTTCCTCGCGCACGGGGCTGTTGTAGGCACGGACACTAGACATGCGGCTCGTTCCAAATTTCACGACACTACCTGTGTCATTAAATTTGACCCCTGTCAATTGATGGCACCATATGTGTCCTTAAATATCGCAGGAGTCCGTGAGTGGCTGGATTCCCAACGCCGGCCGAATGCGTTTGAGTCCCCGCCAGGCCAGTGCAACACAAAGCCGCCGCGCGCCATCACGCCGACTGAGGTGAAGGCGGCCACCGCTCGATTATTGCGTTGGAACCTTTGCCCTTCGTGGCGTAGTTTCATCCTGAACTGGTCGCGCCTGCCGGCGATGCGGTCAAGATCATCATCAGTGAGCTTGCCCCATTGTTCCTTCACCTGCCTTTGACTTGCTTCCAATCTCCTTCGACGCGGTTCCAGTCCATGGTGGCGAACTCTTCGTTTCTCTCGTGGAAAAACGGTCGTATGGCGTGGGGTTCAGCTACAACGGTGAAGAGGCGACGACCTCAATTGGAAGTCGATTTTTGAATCAGACTCGACGGAACATTAACAGCCCCTAAGGGTTGTGCCTGCGGCAGGTGCCCTCCATCGCCTGCTGAAGATCGGTGTCCTCTGATCGGCCCGCGCTTTTACAGATGGCGCGGGCTTCAATTGCACAGGCGATGTGATGATGGTCGGAACCTACGTTGTCAGACCACCAAGGATAAGGCGCTGGCTATGGCAAAGGAGATCGGTGCCAAGGTGCGGGTCGAGGAGGTGAAGAAGCGGTAAGGCCCGTCTGGCGAGGCAACGGGAGTTCGCGAATGGTTACATTGACGGTATTGAGCAATATCTCGTGCTTGGACATTCCTGGGGAGCTTGGGCAAGCCTCGTGCCGGCCCGCAGGCATGCTCCACCGCTGGCCGTGGTGCTGCTCTCCGGCTATCCGGCGCCGCGGCTCGATCTTGCGCTGGCCGCACTCCCGGCCCTACCGGTGATCGGCACCGCTCTCCGTCACACCTGCTGCCGCTGCTTGTGAGGCTGGCCTGGCCTTGGGCGAAATGTTGGCCGCAGGCCTGTTGTCGAAGGCTAGCTAGAAGAATATCGCCGAGCCGACCGGCATCGTGGCCGGATCTGGAGACCGGCTGTTCGACGGGCAAGCGGATGCACCACGCCTGCATGGAGAGATCAGTGGGTCTCTCTTTGAGATCGTTTCGGGCCTCGGCCACAGGGTTCGTAAGGGCGCCGCGGGCGGTGTTCGCGATAGTGGCAAGATTGGAGGGCTCGTCGCCACAGCTCGAGACCGCCCGACGTATCGAGGGGGGGACGAGCGCCGCTTTCACAAAAATGGCATTCAAAAGACATGAGTGATCAACGTCCCGCCGACATGCAGTCCGTCCTTCGCCAGAACATACAGACTCTGGTCGACCACAGACGACAACAGGAGGAAAACCAAGGCGTTCAGGTGCGAGTTGCTGGCGCCGTTTCGCGCTTCGCGGGAAGCATGACTTTTGTCTATTTGCATCTCGCAATTCTTGTAGCCTGGATTCTCGCGAACCTTGGCGCCATACCATCCATCCCAGCTTGGGACCCCACTTTTGTGATCCTGGCCATGGTCGCCTCCGTCGAGGCAATCTTCTTGTCCACTTTCGTGCTGATCAATCAGAACAGAATGGCTGAACACAGCGAGCA
Source organism: Mesorhizobium sp. M0047 (assembly GCF_040323315.1). Lineage (NCBI taxonomy): Bacteria > Pseudomonadati > Pseudomonadota > Alphaproteobacteria > Hyphomicrobiales > Phyllobacteriaceae > Mesorhizobium > Mesorhizobium sp. M0047. The sequence continues at coordinate 48,437 of NZ_JAMYUW010000005.1, forward strand.
CCGAGCGGAACTGGACTTGCAGATCAGCCTTCTCAACGAGCATGAAACCACGCGACTGATCGAGATGGTGGCTGCTTTGACGGCACGTCTGAATGTCTCGACCCCCGCCGACAACGAGCTGCCGCAACTGGCAGAGAATATCGATCCCCAACACGTGATGAACCAAATTCAGCAAGCTTCTGGAGATCAGGGCGAAGGTTGAGCAAAACGAGGTCGCCGCCGCGAGTGATGCAGCCAGAGCATAGATGCGACGCGCATTGGCTACAGTTCCGGACTGGGCTTCAGGCCCACCATCCTCTCTCCTTTGTACCATTCACCTACGATTTCGCCCAACCAAGTCAGTTTGCAGCATTAATAAGAAAAAGCACCGCAGAAAGCCCATGTTGCACCACAGCATGCCTCGGGAATTTGAGATCGGTGACGAGGTCGCGCTGACCAGTACGGTGATCACGATTCTCCCCAGCGGACGCGCTAGAGCATTTCTCACGGTCCTGTGGCCGATCCACAATGGCCTGCTACGCTATTCAGGCTTTGACGTGCTGCCACCCTTTGTCGTCTACATGCCGGGCCGCGTCGGTGACGATGGCCGCAAGGCCCCACCTGGAAGCTCGAAGAAATCAACGACACGCCGCGATTATTCTTCCACGCGTGGTCGGCCTGACGATACCGGAAGTGATTGCGGGTGATCGTTAAAGTAGCGACCCTTGGCGAAAGCGGCTCGAAATGCAGCAAAGGGTCTCCTCAGGCGGCACGTCCTCGAACTCGTAGCGTTTGCCGCTGGCTACAAACCATACAGACAGCATTCTGCTGTTCGCACCATGTTCCGTTTTGCGTATCGAGGTAGAAGGCATGAGCAGATTTTACACAATCCGCCCGCGTCACTAGTGGATGACGCGGGCCAATCAGACTCGCGGCTCAGCGGCTGATCAACAACCTTCCGTCGTCTTTTTCATCTGCCCTGGAGCAGCGGTCTTGGCGGCGGTATCCTGTTGCCCCGGAGCGGCCTGCTTTGCAATGCCGGTCTGTTGACCGGGGGCGCAGGGCCTCGCCGAGTTCGGATTGGTCCCGCCGGTGATGGTCGAGTCAGTGCCTTGATCATTGGTGCTCGGCATCGTTGTGGTGGTAGTCGTCGTGGACGATCCACTGGTGCTCGACTGAGCAAAGGCAAGGCCGGTTGACAAAGCCACCATGGCTAATGCGAAAAGAAGCCGTTTCATCTCATGGTCTCCTGTCCGAAAAAACTGCCCTTCAATTATCAAACAGCGAAATGAGAGCACGGTTCCTCCGGTGGAAAACAATCTGTCTGGCTAAATCCCTTGCGAAAGCCTCTTCGGCAGATGGAAGCCGACGATCCTCGACCGCAACTTCGGGGTCATGCAGCGCGTCTCGACAGGCCGAGAAGCAAGCGGCCATGACGTCGAGGGTCGAACCCTGAACTATCCAGCTGTCTCGCTAGCGCCCCAACCTGCAAGTTCGAGGCCGGACCTTACTCGTTCCCGATCCTCGACACGCTCGAAGGGAAGATCTGCGACGATCGCCTGCACGTTCAAGCCAGGCTCCAGCTGTCGTCCTTCCACTGCGCACCGCTGAGCACGCGGCAAGCCGAGCCCAATACCATCCGCTCTTGCGCGGCAGGCACGAAAACGCGAACACCGCTTCCGGATAGCGACCAAGGACAAACAGCGCCTCGCCCCTGTGGAAATAATACCATGCCGGGTGCATCGGATTGAGATGAATGGCCTGATCGAGCAGCGCCAGGCCGGTCTCGCCATGGCCCCGAATGGCTTCGAAAAAGCCGGTCTGGGCCGAGGTGTCAGCATCGTAGGGATTGAGCTCAAGCGCGCGGGCGAAATGCTGCGCTGCGGCGTCGAAGTCCGACTGATAGAGCAGGATTAGTGCGAGGATGCGATGGCATCGAGCCTCGTCCGGACTGAGGGCCGTGGCATGGCGAGTCCGGTCGCGCGCTTGATCCAGCACCGATCGGGGTGCGGAGCTGTAACCGCCTATGATCGTATCCGCCAAAGCGAGGTAGGCGTGGGCGAGCCCCGAATCCGGATCGCTTTCGAGCGCCTTCAGCAGATGGTCGCGGGCGTCGTGGTTGACCCGCTCGCCATAACTGCGCGGCAGCGCAATGCCGCGCAAGATGTGAATATAAGCCGTGATGTTGGCAGCAGGTGCGAGGAAAGGCGCCGCATGCGTGGTCGGATAGGCGGTAGATGACGCCGCGGCAGCTGCCACCACGGTCGAGCGCAAGCATCAGACCCGGCCGCTCGCGCGTGCCTCGCCAGCGGGTTAGCCACAGCGAAAACCGCCCGAGTGGGCAGCTTGGGTGAGCTTTGCGTTTCTCCCAGACGACGCCCCGGAACGGTAGTTCGGCGACATCAGCTCTACCAGCGGATCACCCCCAAAAATGCTGAATTTAAAGACTGATTTCTCAGGGTGCCATTCTATTTGCAATTTGCCGTCAGTTTAGCTGATCGCGGCGACGATCCAGCGTCGAGGCCGCCAGCGACTTTAGCCCGCCGATATCCAAGTCGACCGTCCAGTTGGCTCAGCTGAGAATGGCACCCGCTAGTAGTACCGTGATGAGAATTGACAACGGAACGGCTAGAAGACCGCACATCTCAAGGGTTTTGGTGTTTAGCTCCATCTTCGTCGCCTCGCGTCGTTGGCGTTGTCATTTTGACGCTAACGGGAAGTCATTGGAAGTGGTTCCGCGCGAGGCAGTCAGAGATGCAGTCCCTGCTGCATATTAGCAACACCTTGACGACCCTGGCTGGCTGGAAGCCCCATCGGCGTGCGTTTCCGCGTCCGCTGCCCTACGGCGAATCACGGAGCTATGCATTGGGATCATGTCGGGCTCTTTGGCTGCTCAGATTGCAAAGCCGGCGGCCGCGATCTCCGAACCGGCTCGCCGACATTGTGCAATCTGATGGCGCCCTTGGGAAAATGACAAGGTGAACAATTAGTCCCGGCGGCCGAAACCTGTCCTATCTGTCAGGCGAATTCGGCGACAACAAACCTCCAGTCAAAACACCGTGGGAACGCAAATCCCATGTCCATTTTTGGCTTATGCGCCGGTCAGTCGCGGGTTGCCGGCCATCAGCTCGGTCGCCTTTCGTGCTCGGTGCTCATGCCCTTTCAATGCGCCCGAGGCAAGACGCGCGCAAGTCCGCCGCGCCTCAAGGCATAGCTGAGTCTTAACGGCGTCGGGTGGCGGCGGACTACGCTTTGGCTTTCCGCTTCGCAGCTGCCTTCTTGGCTGGTGCGGCGGGTTCAGACTTGCGGCCAAGCCCGATGGATTTCGCAAGTTGCGAGCGCTGAGCTGCGTAATTCGGAGCCGTCATCGGATAGTCGTGCGGCAAGTTCCATTTAGCGCGATAGGCGTCAGGCGTCAGGCCGAAATCCGTGCTGAGGTGCCGTTTCAGGGATTTGAACTTCTTGCCGTCCTCGAGGCAGATAATGAAGTCCGGCGTCACCGACTTCTTTGGATTAACCGCAGGAGTTTGCGGCTCGACGGCAGGCGCGACCGCCGTGCCAAGTCCGGCCAACGAAGCATGGACCGATGCTATCACATCCGGCAAGCCGGTCACCGGCAACGGGTTGTTGCTGACATATGCTGAGACAATGTCGGCGGTTAACTCAGCTAGTTCGGCAGCGCTGTTATCAGTTTGGTTGGTCATCGGTTGGTCCTTTTGTCTGATTTATCCGCTCTTTATTGGTTGATGATCAATGACGCAACCGAGTTGCACCGGGTTTACCCGCTGAAACAGGGACTGGGCGAAACGCCTATTGATACCAACCAGATGCAACCTGGCATATGCAGCTTACTGAACCCTCAAGGCAAAATGGCCATGCTGAACCGCAGCGAAGACCTTAAGCACCTTCTCGGCACACGCATGTTCCACTTTTCGTCCATTTTCTTTTACTCGACAAGCCGCTCAAGGCTTCGTTCACGGCGCCTTCAGATCCGCGAGCTGGATCACCATGATCGGCGTTGTAGGCAGCGACACTTGCGTTGTCGACAGCCCTGGAGACATCGTGGACTCTAGACCCTCTAGGTTGAAAAGCCGGAATGAGGGACTTTACATCGGCCACATCTTAGAGGATGCTGAAATATGCCATAGCATCTGTGGCACCCTTAGACTTCCGCGCATCGTGGATCGCCTGAAAACAACCTGTTTTCACGCGAAAGGGACGTTGGGCGCCACTCTACTTTTGAGCGTCTGAACAAGTTGGTACCAGGACACCGCCAGCAGCGTGCCCACAACTATCGCCTTGATGCACGCCGTCCGGCCATCTCCGTCGTCATCGTCGCGCTGGTCGCAGTCGCCGTAAGCACGCTCACGCAGAAGGGAGACTCAAGATTAAACCAGGTGAGGAAGATGCGACGCGCCGCAAAGGAGACGTTGATATCATAAGGGAAGGAAAGGCCATGAGACGTGCAACAGGGCTAGTCGTCACCAACAATGTCGACGATTCATCACTCTTACGCATCGACATCGGAGCAACCTTGGACCACGCTTGCAGCGGCCACTTGGAAGAGTTCGGCATGGAACTCAAAGCCAGTCGACTTCTGTACTATTGCTGGCGCCGCTGGACCGTGAACGCTGGTCTATCGGAAGGAACCGTAAAATGACAAGATTTCTGGTTGCCGACGCCGCAGACAACTTCCCATTTTGGCCCAACCTCCTGCTCATGAAAGCATTCGGCTGCAGCTGCGCATTTCTCGCCCTTCTGTTGCTCACAACAGGTCCCACCTTCGCAGCGGATTCGTCCGTCGTCGCGCCTGGTGCGAAGTTGGAAAAGTTGGGCGAAGGTTATGGATTCACCGAAGGTCCGGCAGCGGATATTGATGGCAACGTGTTCTTCACCGATGACCCCAACAATCGGATCGTTAAGTGGAGCGCGGCAGACGGGAAATTCTCCGACTGGCTCAAGCCAGCGGGACGCGCGAATGGAACTTACTTCGACAAGGTCGGCAATCTCATCGCCGTCGCCCCCGATAAGGGCGAACTATGGTCCATTGCGCGCGACAAGAAGGTTACGGTGCTGGTGACGAACTTCGACGGCAAGGTGTTCAACGGCCCGAATGACTTGTGGATTCGTCCGGACGGCGGCATCTATTTTACCGACCCTGATTTCGATTCATATCACGATCGCAACACGCGGGTGGACGGCCAAAACGTCTACTTCGTCACGCCCGACCGCAAGACCGTTACGCGTGTCACGAACGACCTGAAGAAGCCCAACGGCATCATTGGCACGCCCGACGGCAAGTTGCTTTACGTGGCAGACTACGGCGCGAGTAGGACCTATGCCTACGATATCCAGCCCGATGGCGGGCTCACGAACAAACGCGTCTTCTGCAAACTCGGTTCTGACGGCATGACCATTGACTCTAACGGCAACGTCTATCTCACCCAGATTGGTGTGGCTGTATTCGATAAAATGGGAAAGAGGATCGAACAAATCGATGTGCCCGAGACGACGACAAATGTGACCTTTGGTGGCAAAGATAACGACCTGCTCTTTATCACTGCGACCGGAAGCGTTTACGGTCTCAAGATGAAGGTGAAGGGGGCCCGCTGAAGCCCGGTAGTGGTCAGTTTGAAATCTAACGCCAGAAGCAGATCACATTCCGGCTTGATTGAACCTGTGCTCATTGGCGGAAAGAATCACGTCCATCTATACACCACGCGCCGAATCCGACATCGAAGCATGCTCTTTTCGTTCGTTGTTCATCAAGAACCGGGAGCGCACGCTAGGAACTTGGCGGCAATCGGCCTTGTTGTGACGCTGCGCGGCGGACACGCCGACGTCACAGCTACTGCCACGCCATTTTTCGAGAACTTGACGCACCCAACTAGATACGCGGGATTGGTCAATCTGATGCTCAGAAGCGCCGAAACGATGATGCGGCCGGATCGGCCCTCCGCGAAAGCGGACCGGAGGTCCCGCACGACGATCAAAAGGATCGCCACGGTGAGCAGGTAGCGCAATCCAGCCAACAAGAACGGCGGCGCGCCCGCATCGAGCCCGAACTTGATCGCGGCCCAGGTCAGGCCTCAGATCAACGACATGACCCCAAACCGCACGAGATTGCGCATGCCGCCCCGATCAACGCAGGTTCTGGTCGTCGATCAAGATGCGATGGACTTCGATGCGCTCGGGCAGTTCGATCAGCAACTCCGCATCACGGTCGAGATGATGCACTTCGGTCGGCCGGCGCTTGGTGAAGGCAGACATCGCCTCGAAGTCCGGCCAATAGGAGATGGTGGTGAACCAGGTCTCGTCGTCCCGGTCTTCGCGGAGAAGCTGGACGCCGAGCGCCACTCTCTGAAGTGGCGGAATACCCTCTGCCCGCATGTAGAGCTCGTAGATGTCCGCGATGTCGCGACGAGTGCGGCCGCGCCAGATACGCGCAATGGTCGGTTTCGTGGCCATGACGGTCTCCTTGTTGAAGTGTCGTTCGCTCCGGAGATTAGCGCAGCATGCGCGAGAGAAAGTTGCGGACGAGGGGCAGGGCTTCGTCAAAATGCGTCTCCAGCAGCCAGTGCCCAGCATCCCTAAGGAGATGCAGTTCGGCATTCGGCAGGTCACGGTAATAGGCGCGAGCCGATTCTTCCGGCATATAGCCGTCCTGCGGCCCCCAGATGATCAGTGTCGCAGGCTGGTTCTCACGCAAATAGGATTGGTAGCGCGGGAACCATTCGAGGTTTTGTTCAAGCTTTTCCATGAGCGCCACCGACACGGCCCGACGAACCGGCGTATCCATCAGTGGCCAATGAAGCTTCCAAAGGTCTGGCGGAAGGCGGCTGGCGATCTCCTCCGAAACCTCCCCGACGAACTCGTTGCGAAATCCTTCTTCGCTCACGGCCTCTTCAAGCGGACGATGGTTCTCGTCCGTCTTGTCTGCCCACCATGCCTTGATCGTCGCATATTTGGGACCAAGCACGTCCTCGTAGACGTCGCCGTTCTGGATAATGAGCGCCGCGATCCTGTCTGGATGCGCGATGGCGTGCCGAAGGCTGATCTGCGATCCATAATCATGGAGCCAGAGGGCGTAGTGCTCTAGTCCGAGCGCATCGGTCACGTCAGTGAGCACGTCGGCATAAGCATCGAAATCATACCCGAACCCGGCCGGTTCCGGCGTATTGCTGTATCCAAAGCCTGGCCAATCGAAGGCGACGGTGCGCCAGCGGTCGGACAAAGCGGGCATAAGCCGTCGAAACTGGAAGGAGGAGCACGGATAGCCGTGTGGTAGTAGCACGGCCGGAGCATCCTCACGGCCAGCCTCGCGGACAAAGAGGTCTCGATCGCCAACCCTAACGTGACGATGTCGCGTTGCTTCACGTTGCATAGCCATCTCCTCGGTTAGAATCATCTAAATGCACTTAGATGGGTCCTGTTCCAAAGAGATTGGTGCTTGGCTTGTTGCAGACCACGTCGAGAAAATGGTGGTTCCGCGAACTTCCGCTCCCTCCAAAACGCAGGTCTTATCAACGACTGACGCCATCGAGTAGTGATCGATCGGATGTGACGTTCGTGGCCGTTCGAGATTGCGGTCTTTGCCGATCAGCCAACCTCACTTGCTCCAACTACGCTGACCTCGCTGCTCGGTTATGAAGCATTCCCGGCTTAAGATGCCATCGCAGCAACATCTTCCAATCCTTGTGCCCCGCGACCAGCGCTATTTGTTCAATGTGAACCCAGCTTCGAAAAGGCGGCTGGTCCCTTCGTGGCGCAAATCATGGAAATGAAGGTCATGGACATTCAGTTCTGCGCACCGAAGCAATCCCGGCCGTGCGGTAGGGCGCTTGCCTCCGTGTTAATCTCGGCCGGCGCGCTGGCGGCCATGGCCACCGCTGTGCCTCGGGCCGGTGCGCTGCAAGATCCGGCTACGCAGGAAGGCGGCATGGTCTCGCTGGAGGCGCTCGCCCATGCCGACAAAAGCGTGAGCGGCACCTATTCCTTCCATGTTGAAAGTGCCGCTCGCACCGGCGACACCAACATCGGGCAGGACGGCGCCTTCAGCACCCGGCAAGCCAGCTACGCTCAGCGCTGTCACGCTCGACGCGAAGGGCGGCGTCTATGACGCCAGGCTCGAGCTGACGGTCAATGGCAAGAGGGGAGGACCTCGACACGGTCTCGCCCCGGCCCCTGCTGTTCATCGCCGGCGACCAGGCTCATTCCCGGGAATTCAGCGAGCTGGCGTTCTCCAAGGCCGCCGAGCCGAAGGAACTACACTGAGTCAAGGGCGCGGGTCACGTCGATCTGTATGACCGTGTGAACCTCATCCCGTTTGACAAGCTGAAGTCATTTTTAGATCAGCACCTCAGCGCCTGAACCAGAGCAAGCTCTTGCGAGGCGATTGCTGCAGGATTGGGTCGAGCGCGGTCTCGACCGCGCGCACCTGGCCCATGAACAGACCGAGCGGAATGGCGACCGCGACGGCTGCTGCGAAGGCAATGCCGGCACGCTGCAGGCTGATGGCGATGTCGCCGAGCAAGGCGCCGCCAGCGAGCCCTTTGCACAGAGCGGCAGCGATCATGTCCACAGAGCGGCAGCGATCATGTCGATGGGCGGCAGCACAGCGGCGTTCACCGACCCGGCGCTGCTCGCCACCTGCCACAGCACCGGAAATCCGACGAGAACGCCATGGCGACAGGAAGCGGCCCGTGGTCAAATTGCCGAGGCGCAGCAAATCGACACCGATGTTAGTCCGGTCTCTGTGCATGCCGATGACGGCCGGCAGCTCGACGTTCTGCAAAAGTCATCGTCTTGCCCTTCGCTTCAGAGGGTTATTCGGCGGCCAGCACGGTCGAGCGTACTGATGCCCACGGGTTTTCGGGACGTCGGAGGCCAAGGTTCTCGCGCGGCGTCCGCCCTTCGTAAGCGGTGCGGAACAGGCTGCGGCGCTGCAGCTCCGGAATCACCAAATCGACAAAATCGTCGAGCGCGCCCGGCAGCAAGACTGGCGGCTGACGAGGGCGGCCGACATTGGCGGATTTGATTGCCGTCCGGCGGCGACTTAATGTCGCCGATTGCGCGCAGATGAAAATCCGTATGGAGGAGGCGAGCCTTCGCGGACGGAGACATCAACAAGGTGCCACATACCCGATGTGACCTTGGCCCCAAATCCCAGTTTGACTAGAGTTAGCAGCATGCTGAACGCCATTCACCACGTCGCGCTCATCTGCACCGACTACGACCGGTCGCGACGGTTCTACGTCGAACTCCTCGGCCTCGATCTGATCCGGGAAGTCTATCGGGAGGAGCGGCAGTCATGGAAGGCGGATCTGCGGATCGGATCGGTCCAACTGGAATTGTTCTCCTTCCCCGCACCAGCGATGCGGTCGTCCCATCCAGAGGCGACAGGCCTGAGACATCTGGCATTTGCCGTAGCGAATCTTGATCCCGTAATTAAGCGGCTGGAAGCCGCAGGCGTTGCCGTTGAGCCAATCCGGATCGATCCGTATACAGACCAACGGTTTACCTTTTTCAGGGACCCAGATGGATTGCCGCTGGAGCTTTACGAAGCTCCATAAGGAAACGATTTGCCCCATTCGCGACCACGTCGTCGAAGGTGGGGACGCCACTGCCTTTTGAGAACGGCACGTTACAGGAAAGGCACTTGGCTCCTCGAACGACGGTCTCTTGCTGGGTGTGGCCGTCCTGGCCGATGAACCCTACAGCAGATCTGGTCGAGGTCAGGAGGGGACACGGTTTCGGGATCTGTCTGGAACTGATCGGCGTCAAAAGCCGCGGCGCGGTCCACACCAAAAGTCCGCGTATTGACGTCTTTCCAGAGTTCCATTTCAATCATCTGCAGGCCCTCGGGACATAATGCATTCCGCGAAGCTGTAAGGGATGTCCGCAATATCGTATTCCGATCGCCATTCAGTGACCTGCGCGCCGATGAGATTTCTCCCGGCCAAAGTATAGAGTGCTGCCACGACGTCGAGGTTTGATAACGGATACGGTCGGCGTCAGCTATCATCTGGTCGGATCCTGCAAAATGGGGCCAGCCGCAGATCCAGGGGTGGGTCCGGACATGAGGGTCCGCGACGCCGATCGGCTTCGCATCGTCGATGCCTCGATCATGCCCGTTATATCGTATCAGGCAATACGCATGCCGCCGTCATAGCGATCGCCGAACGAGCGCCGAGCTGATCAAGAACGCCAACCAGTTGAATATGCCACGCGCAAAGCAGCCGTTAGACACGCAGAATGACATGCATCGATACGCAGCTGGACGGCAATTCCTATCCGCAGGTTCGCAATCTTCCCGCGGCACAAGAAAGTAGAGACTGAGCCCTTGTCTGACCAACCGCCACTTTTCAAAAATTTTTCGGTTCACACCGTCAAGGTCGGCGCTATCGACATCAATTGCCGTGTGGGCGGTGAAGGACCGCCCTTGCTGCTTCTCCATGGCTGCCCTCAAACCCATGTCATGTGGCACAAACTGGCGCCAGAGCTCGCCAAGACATACACTGTGGTGGCCAGCGATCTGCGCGGTTATGGCGACAGCAGCAAGCCCCAGGGATTGCCCGATCATGCCAATTACGCTTTCCGCGAGATGGCATCCGACCAGCTGGCGGTCATGAAATCCTTCGGGTTCGACCGCTTCTACGCGATCGGACATGACCGTGGCGCGCGGGTGCTGCACCGCATGGCGCTGGATCATCCCCAAGCGCTGGAAAAGGTCTGCCTGCTCGACATCTTGCCGACAGGGTTTCTCTACGCGCAGACCGACAAGAATTTCGCCTCGCGCTATTGGGAATGGTTCTTCTTCATCCAGGAAAGTGACTTCCCCGAGACCCTGCTGGCCGCCAATCCTCTAGCGTTCCTTCGTTATGAGATTGGGGATCTCGTGGACGCCGGCTCCATCACACAGCCTGCGTGGCAGGAATATCTGCGCGTCCTGTCGCACAAGGACGCCATGCATGGCATGTGCGAGGATTATCGGGCGGGCGTTAGCATCGACTTGCAACAGGACGAAGCGGATTCGGGAAAGCGCATCGAGTGCCCGCTCCTAGTGCTGTGGGCTACGCAAAACCCGATATGGTTGCAATTCGACATGCTCGACGTTTGGCGTGGCTTCGCTCGCAACGTTCAGGGCGCCGCGATGCCATCCGGCCACTACATGGCCGAGGAAATTCCTGAAAAAGTTCTCAACAAGGTCCTGCCCTTTCTGGGCGAACGGCGACCGTAGCGCCGCCTCGAGTCGGAACACCACGTCTATCGGCATCCCGTCCGCAATACGCAAAGCGGTCGCGACAGCGCCTAAGGCGCACAGTTAACAGCGACACGCCGCGTGACGTACGCCTCGCGCAGTAACACTCTTGTCGTGAAAGCAACAATCGAGATCATCAGGCAGGCGAGCGTAGTTGCGCGGTTACGGCATGCTGTGCTCGGCAGAACGGTCAATGTCGAGCCCTAGTACGGCCGCTGCTTGTTGAAGCAGTCGATGAAGTCGTCGAACCTGGCATCGTAAACGGAAATGACTTGGAGGCGTTGCGCGGCGCGTTCAACCGCGCGCGTACCAGCGCAGGCGGGCGCCCGAGCGCAATCGTCTGCAACACGCGCATGTGCAAGGGCGTGCCATTCCTCGAAACGCGAGATTACCTTTCATCCGTGTCGAGCCGAACGAATGGCGCCTGGCGATGGAAGCATTGGATGCGGGGAGAGCGTTGTGATTCATAAATCCGCCACCCGGATGATCGCCGATCCGGCGAAGCCGCGGCTACTTTGCATAGATCTTCAAGTAAATCGAGCCGGCCGAAAGTTTGCAAGGAGTGAGTGCTCTCTCCCGGTTGCGATCTCGTCGGCAAGCAGCTCGCCGGCGATCAGGCCAAGCGTTGCGCCGCTGTGGCTGAAGGCGACGTAGTAGCCCTCGATGTCCTTCAATTGGCCAAATACCGGCTCGCCGTCCGCGGGAATTGGCTTGGGGCCGACACCATAGCTTTCCAGATCCAGTTTCGGATGGCCCGCGAGAACCTTCGAGGCTTCGTTGAGAAGCCCCTGAACAGTGGAATCCAGCACGCCATACGCGCCATCAGAATTGACGACCACCTCTTCTTCCGACCAGGCGGAATCGAGCACGAAAGCTCCGTCCGGCGTCGGTCGGATGGCGACGCGTGGCGTGTTGAGCACCGCCCGAAGCGGCAAGTGGATCGGCTTGGTCCTGACCAGCAGCGCAATCGGCGTCCCGTCGGCGATATGTTGGCCGGACTGTGCAACCATGCCCGGCACATCACCGCCGGTGGCCAGCAGCACCGCATCGGCGGTAAAGCAGATGCCGCTTGTCGTGGTGACGCCAGTGGCGCGGCCGTTGACGACCGTGACCGCGGCGCTTCCGGCATCGGTGACAAGCTGGCCGCCACGCGCCACGAACTCCGCAATTAATATCTCGATCAGCGACGGCAGATCGACCCAGCCTTCACCTGGGTTGAAGATCGCGCCCTGAGGCGTGACCGCGCTGGCATCTATGCCCGGGGTGACCGACGCTATCGCATCTGGGGACAGATGCCGCGCGTCATAGCCGAGGTCTTTCTCATGGGCCAAGACATCGGCGATCTCGTTCGAGGCGTCGTCCGCATCCCATGTCAGGCCGCCGTCAAAACGCAGCCAGATGGCATCCGGATATCTCGCGGACAGCGTCCGGTAGCGGTCGATGCCAATCATGCGCAGCCGATGATACTCAGCCGACCGCTTGCGCGCGGAATTGAGCCAGGCGAGCGAGCGGCCGGAAGCTCCCTTGGCGAGCGGTCCATCATTGACCAGGACGGTTTCGATGCCGAGCCTTGCAAGATGAACGGCCGAGGAGACACCGAAAATACCGCCCCCGACAACAACCACCTTTGAGACCGAATGCGATGTAGCCATGAGATATTTCTTTCACTGTATGGAGTTTGGACTGGGCGGCCGCGACGAAGGCACTTTGGGTTTCGATGTGCCTCAGGGCCTGCGATGGTGCGATCAAAGCACTTCGGCAAGGAAATGTTTCAGACGCACACTTTTGGGATTATCGAAGATCGCAGCAGGCGTGCCGGCCTCGATGACGCGGCCTTCATCCATGAAGACGACCTGATCGGCGACCTTGCGGGCAAAGCCCATTTCGTGGGTAACGACCACCATTGTCATGCCGCGCCGGCCGAGATCCGCCATCAGGTTGAGTACGCCCTTCACCAGTTCGGGATCGAGAGCGCTTGTCACCTCATCGAACAGAATAACCTCCGGGTTCATTGCAAGCGCACGCGCGATTGCCACACGCTGCTGCTGGCCACCGGAAAGGCTGCCGGGACGATGGTGTTTGCGAGCGGCAAGGCCGACATCGGCAAGGCGTGCCTCGGCGATGCGCTCGGCCTCCTGCGGCGGAATGCCCTTGACCTTGGTCAGCGACAGCATGACGTTTTCTAGGGCTGTGTGGTCGGGGAACAGGTTGAACTGCTGGAACACCATGCCGACACGCCGGCGCAGCTTTTCAGGCTTCATCGCCAGGATGCTGGCGTCATCGAGCAGCACGTCGCCGCCCTTGGGCTCGACCAGGCGGTTGAGGCAGCGCAACAGGGTCGACTTGCCCGAACCTGACGGACCGATGACGCATGTGACCGTGCCCGGTTTGACCGTCAGGCTGACGCTCTTGAGTACATCGAGATCGCCATAGGCCATGTCGAGATTGCTGATGGCGAGACTGCCGCCCTTGAACCGGGGAAGCGCCAAACTGCCTTCAGTGCTGGTCCCAGAATGAGGACTGCTGATTGCGCTTTCCAGTTCGCTCACCTCGGCGAGGCCGCTGGTGACGATGCCGGCCTTCTGTTTGCCTACTCGCAGCGAGTTGTCGATGTAATTGACGAGATGGGTCAACGGCACGGTGATGACGAGATAGAACACGCCAGCCAGAAGCAATGGCGAGAGGTTTCCGGTGACCACCGCCTGGTCCTGACCGACACGGAAAATCTCGCGCTCCGACGCGAGTAGTCCAAGGAAATAGACAAGGCTCGAATCCTTGACGTTGCCGATGAACTGGTTGACCAGAGCCGGCAGGACGCGGCGAATGCCTTGCGGAATCACGATCAGACGCATGCCCTGCCCATAGCTCATGCTGAGCGCCCTGCAGGCTTCCATTTGCCCGCGCTCGACGCTCTGGATGCCTGAGCGGAAGATTTCGCCCATGTAGGCCCCAGCAATCAGGCTGAGGGCGAGAATGCCGAGCGGATAGGGGGAAGGCCCGAAGATTTCGCGGCCGATGCGAGCGAAGCCCTGGCCGATCAGCAGAATAGTGACGATCGCCGGAAGGCCACGGAAGATATCGGTGTAGACGCGCGCCGGAATGCGCAGCCAGCGCGATTGCGAGATGCCCATGATCGCAAGGACCATGCCGAGAACGACACCGAGTACCGTGGACGCCGCGGCGAGGATCAAGGTGTTCTTCAGTCCGATGGTGATCATGCTCGGCAGCACGTCGGCCATGGCTTGCCAGTCGAGGAAACTGCGACGCAGGTTTTCAAGCCAGTCCATTCGGTCCCCTTTTTATTGCACTATTTGCGTCACCATGAACTCAGGCGCGAGCGCGCGTCCGCCGGCCGTCACAGCCGGCGGCTGTGCGCGGTTACTTCTTGGGGAGATACTGGTCGGGCATAGGTGACCCGGGAAACCACTTCTCGTAGAGCGTCTTCCAGGTGCCGTCCTGCATCGCCGCATGCAAGGCAGTGTTCAACGCCTCGCGAAACTTGTCGTTGCCTTTGCGCAGCACGAAGCCCGCGGGTGCGTCGAAGGAAGGAATGTTGAGCGCTATCGTCAGCCCCGGATAACGCTCGCCATATTGTTTGGCGGCCTCGTAATCGAGGAAATGCGCGTCGACGGTTCCGTTGTTCAGCGCGGAAACGGCGGAGTTGTTGTCGGGGAATTTGACGAGATCGGTTCCGACAAAATTCTTCGCCGCATAGATCTCCTGCAGTGTACCCTGCACGACGCCGAGGCGCTTGCCCTTGAGCCCATCCGCCGAATTTATCGCCTTGTCGGCGGTAAGTACCGAGAGATAGCCCGCGAGATAGCCGTCGGAAAAGTCGACGGTCTTCTTGCGCGCTTCCGTCGTACCGATTGCCGCGACCGCGACATCGAAACGTTCGTTCGCAACCGAAGGCATCAGCGCCGAGAATTCCTGGCCGGTGAAGATCACCTGATCCGGCTTGAATCCAAGGCGGCTCGCGACGTTGCGGAACAATTCGATGTCGAAGCCGGTGAACGTGCCATCCGCTTGGGTGAAAGCGTAGGGTTTGGCATCGCCCATGGTACCAACGCTGATGACTTTCGCATCAATAAGACCATAGGGATTGTCATCCGCGGCGGCGGCTCCCGAAATCAACCCGGCGCCGATGCACACGGCCATAAGAGCCATTACGCCCGTCCTGACCGGTGACATCAACGACTTGAGAATTCCCATCCTGCTCATGTCTTCTCTCCACTCTGAAGGTTTGTTGTTCTTGGCATTTGCGTTGAGGCTATAAATCTCGCGCCTCACATCGTTCGTCGCTGCCACGGGGCTTGCGCGGCCGGCTGTCTCCACGATTCTCGAAACCCTCGCTCTCTCACGTAAGAGACCGGTCTCTTATTGTGTGAGACCGGTCTCTTTAGTAATCGTTATCGCCAGATTGACCTTCCGTCAACAACTCTTGTAGTCCTTCATCCGATGAAAAAAACCGCGCCCAAGACCCAGTCGATAACAGTCAGCGATGTCGCCCGCGCGGCAAAAGTGTCGAAAGCGACGGCCGCGCGCGTGCTCGGCGGATACGGCGTCGTCAGCGACATGATCCGCGCGGATGTCCTGGCCGCGGCCAAAATATTGGACTACCGTCCGAACGAGTTGGCTCGCAGCATGACGACCGGCCGCTCCGGGATCATCGGGGTGGTTGTCGGCGACATCGAGAACCCGTTCTTCAGCTTGGCGGTGCGCGGCATCAGCGATGCGGCAAGAGCGGCCGGATTCAACGTGATTCTGGCTAACTCCGGCGAGAGGATCGAAGACGAAAAGACTGCTGTGCGAATTTTGATCGGCAAGCGCGTCGACGGGCTGATCGTCACGCCATCGGAATCGCGCGACATCTCACACCTGCGGGACATCCATCGTTCAGGCCGACCGCTTGCCTTGCTTGATAGGGGACTGCCCGATCTGGGTGTCGATACCGTCACGATCGACGATCGCGGCAGCGCCATGCGGGCGACGCGCATTCTTGCCGATGCCGGCCACCGCAACATCGCTTATGTGACTGCGGTCGAAGGGCACGAATACCGCGATCTAGCGCAAATCTATACCTCATCGGTTCGCGAGCGTATCGACGGCTTCCTCACCGTGTGCCGTGACGCCGGAATTGAGCGGCCGGAACGTTATGTTCGCCTTGGTGCAACAAGCCCTGTCGAAGCGGGCAGGGTTGCCGACAAGCTCCTGTCCGGACCAGATCGACCGACGGCGATCCTTGCCTCCGACAGCGTCATAGCGCTGGAGATCTTCAGGGTGATCCGCCAGCGCGGCTTGCGGGTTTCCGAGGACATTTCGCTGATCACGTTCCATAATGCGGATTGGACGAGCGTGACAACCCCGCCCATTACCGTCATTGACCAGCCAGTCTATGCGCTTGGCAAGAGTGTCGCGGATTTGCTCATCCGGCGGTTGAAGGGCGAAACACGATCGCCCGAAAGGCTCATTTTGCCGACCACGATCATCGAACGCGGATCCGTAGGCCCGCCCTCGAACAGAGGGTGGTAGACGCCCAAGCTCAATCGCCGGGATCCGTTCTGCAAAAAGTTTTGGAGAGAGAACGGTCCTTGCTTTGAGGTGGGGGCGGCCATGGCACGCTGGTGACGTTGCAATCACCGATTCCCGTGGAAGGGGAAGTGCCATGACCAATCGAGAAGTTAGACTGAGCAGAGGCGAGTTGAAAGCGTTGCTGCTTTCGGATGAGGACGGGTTCGCGGTTCAGGAGCTGCGGGTCCCGCAGGATCGGGCGGGCCGGTTCTCGACGGAGTTGTTTGAGCGCTACCAGCGTTCGGAGAAGGCATTGGTTTCGGCGCTGGTCGAGATGTACGTGCAAGGCGTTTCGACCCGCAAGGTGAAAGCGGTGACGGAGGAATTGTGCGGCCACGTTTTCTCGGCCTCGACGGTGAGCGAGGCGACGGTGCGGCTGGATGAAGCGCTGAAGGCGTTCTTCACGCAGCGGCTCGAGGAAAGCTATCCGTATCTCATTTTGGACGCCCGCTACGAGCGGGCTCGCGAGGCGGGCGTGATCGCCAGTCAGGCAGTGCTGGTGGCGATCGGCGTGGATTGGGAGGACCGGCGCCCGGTTTTGGGCGTTGAGCTGGCCAACCGGGAGAGCCATTCGAGTTGGCGCGAGCACGACGGCAGGGTCGCGCGAATGCTATGCCAAGTGCGGTCTCTTCACATAGCTGGAACATCATCTTCGTGGCGAGCGAGGCGGCAGCTTCCTACACGCTTAAGTTCCAGGAAGCTTTTGCCCTCGACACAAGGCTGCATCCCCCGGCCAGCAAATAACATCGGGGTGGGCGCGATCTCCACTGGCCTTCGCCGGACAAGTTGGTGAAGCTCGGTACTGCCATTCTCGGCATGTCATGTTTCAGCCGCGAACGCCATTGAGGCCGGCCGCCAAAATCCTTTGCGCCTTTCTTTTAGGGTATGAACGGCTCCCGATCACGCCCCGTGGCACTGACGACATGGCGGGGACATCATCGCGAGCGTACCGGGCTCCGAGTGACCTGTTCACACGAACTGTCGTCGAAACTCGGCGGCCCTCATCGGGCGCTAACCACGCTTCCTCAACGCCCGGCTGATCTCGATGATCGATCGCCTTGTCGACGCTTTCTGGCAAGACGCGGGATCGTCGCTCCGCTCATGGTCGTGCGCGGCGACGGCGCGCTTATTACCGCTGAATTCGCTCGCTCCAGGCCGATCGAGACCATCCTGTCAGGACCCAGCGGCAAGCGTGGTGGAGCGCGGTACATGATAGCCTAGATGAGGCAGTGGTGTCCGACATCGGCGGCACCACCACCGACATCGCCGTTCTCGACGGCGGCCGCCTGCGGCTCGATCCGGAAGGCGCCACCGTCGGCGGAATGCGAACCATGGTGGAAGCCGTCGCCATGCCCACCTTTGGCCTCGGAGGAGATTCGGAAGTCTCGCTCCATGAGCGGTCGCTGACTTCGACGATCGTCCTCGGGCCCCAGGCGAACGGGCCATGAACAGTGTCATCTACCTTATCGGCCTCGTCATTGTCGTGCTCGCGGTCCTCTCCTTTCAGTTCATCAGGTGAATTCGGCGACATTGGCCCCATCACCGAACCAGGTCTTCCGAACGTTTGCGAGGAACCAGAAAGCGATCAGCTTGTTTGGGCTAAGATGCCAACATGTTGGGTTACAGATCACTCAAAGGAGAACACGATGTCAGGCACGATCAAAGCGACGGCAGTCGCCGCGGCGCTGGCTATATGCGCCTTGCCAGCATTGGCCCAGTCGAGCGGGACGCCCGTGCCCGCAATCAAAGCACAGGATCATAGCCCCGGAGGATCACCTGAAGGCACAGGACCGAGCCAAGATTCGATGAGGGAAATGATGCGTCAGATGATGGACAAGATGATGCAAGAAAAGATGCACGAGGATCGGCGTTCGCAAGCAGAACGGGAAGGTGGCGACGGTGGGGGCGGAGAGCCCAGAATGGGCGGGCGTGAACGAGGGCGGATGGCCGAAAATCACGGTCGCATGGGAGCCAGGATGATGCATGGCGCAGGGATGCGAATGATGTTTGCCATCATAGATGCCGACGGCGATGGTTCGGTCTCACAGAGCGAAATGCAGGATTTCGTGGATCGCATATTCAATGCAGTGGACGAGAATGGCGACGGCCAAGTCGACATGGAGGAAATCCAGTCCTTCTTTCATGGCCCCGGCAATTGGGGTGCTGATTAGCCTTGAACACCCAGTTTGCGCCTAGAGTATTGGTCGGCCTGTCCTCTCGGCGGATGATCACCTTCAGTCCACGTCCGGCACTTCGCCATTAGTGAAAAAGTACGGACGGCGGTCCATAGTCGCCCAGCGCCGGATCAGCGTCACGACTCCATGCTATGATGCCGGCTTGACGGCGTACCATGCCGTCGACCTCGATATGCAAATTCGAATATGACCCAGATTCCAGGATCCCGTCGGTGTGGTTTATAGCAAGCGGCAGGCATTACGCGCGCAAAGCTGCTAAACGAATAGTCGAAATCTGGACGACCAAGACAAGTCCGCGCCCCTAAAATCAGTCAGTCCTCTCTAGGACTTTTCTGAAAGGATCGATTCAGCAGTCTTTTCGTCGGTGATCAGGACATCGACGACGCCAAGACGCAATACAGCGCGCAGCACCGGAACTTTTTCGAGTCCACCGGAAGGCAAGATCACCGTATCGATGTCACGCAAGTTTTGAGGTGCGAGGCCGATAACGCGCCGGTTGAGCGGGTGATCGACGAGTTGTCCGTCCGCATCGATCCAGTGGCCGCAGATATCGCCAACGGCGCCTGCGTGTTGGAGGGACGTGAGGTCATCCTCGCCCACCAGCCCGATGCGAAAAATCGTGGCGTCCTTGTGAACCGCGCCAACTGAAACAAAAGCGGCCTCGACAGCACGGGCATGTGTAAAGGCATCTTCCAGAATGGACTGGCGCATGAGCAGATCGCGCGTGGCCTCGGTATCCGTGAACACCGGGGCTGCGATGTAGAAACATTCGGCATCGAACAGCGCCGCAAGCCGAGAAGCCATATCATAAATGTTGATGGCCGACCCCCGCGTCAGGCCGCCGAGCAAAGAAACGATCGACATTCCTTTCACCGGGCGCACTGTCACAGACCGGAGGCTGAGCTGGAGCGTCCTCCCCCAACCCACGCCGACGGATATTCCGTCCCGGATTCTAGCCGACAGGGCTTCGCCCGCCGCGGCTGCAATGACCTGCGGTATCAAAGCGGGATCGGGAGGCGTTGGGACCACGATAGGATCAGAGACGCCATAGACGACCCGCAGCCGGTGCTCTAGATCTATGCAGCTGGCTACCTTGGAATTAATCCGAATCTGGACTATCCCCCGCTCGCGGGCAAGCGCCAGCATCCGATTGACGCGAAGGCGGGTTAGACCGAGAGACTTGGCGATTTGCGCCTGTGTGAGGTCACCCACATAGGCAAGCCAGGCGGCCCGGACAAGGAGCCCTTCCTCGCGATCGACGCTGACGGAATTCGCTAGGATCTGGCGGCCGTCGCGTTTCTTTCGTGGTGGTTTCTCCATCAAAAGTCCTCTCTACACGGGGCGCTACGATAGCCGAGTGGCTCGGCGGACCGTGCCATCGACGTGAAGCGCTTTGTGTATTCGCCTATCCACGATGAAAACTGTCGAAGGACAATACCAGCGGAGCGTCATGGCAAATTGCTTCGACTATGGCGGCCGTCAGCGGCAGGCGATCGCGAGGAAGTTTGCCCCGGCTCATCATTCTCTCCAATGTCGGGCCAAGATCCAGCGCCAGTTGCGCCCCCTCGACCGTGTCCGAACTCATATGGTCGCGCTTTGCCACGGAATAACGCAAGCCGCAGCCGAGCAAGCGTCCCATTCGACCGTTGCGGCCTGCCTGGCAGGTCACGTAAAGATCGCCGGAACCGGCCAATCCCCGCACGGTTGCGATTTTTCCGCCCAGGGCTTCGACAAGGATCGCCATTTCTTGGAGGGACTGCGAAAAAAGTGACGAGGCAAGATTGTGCATGAGTGCGCCGTTCGGCGCCTTGTTGTCGCGCTCAAGAAGCCCGACTGGAGCCCCAACTGCGAGCGTATAGAAATTCTTGAAAGCGGCGCAGATTTCAACCCCGGCGAGATCGGACGACGCCCGCGCATGATAGAAGGGGGCTCGCAGGAGGCGAGATGCCGCGGCAATACTGTCGGCGTCGTGCCCTGCCACCATCACAGAGGTATCGCGCTGGGCCGCCAGTTCTCCGGCAATACACGGTCCGCCCACTGCCATCACCGGCATCGACAAAGCGGTGCGCCGTTGAATTTCGCGGGCAACCACGTGTGGCAGGATGTCGATGCCATCGTCTCGCGCGGCGAGCCCCTTTGTAACCATCAAAATCGGCACGGGCGACGTGACACTCTCGGCGATACGGTCGATCGCCCAGGGAACGCCAGCCGACGAGACACCGAGCACAAGTAGATCGGGTCGGTCGCTCATCGCGTCAACGAATCCAGTCCAGGGGTAGGCGACAACGGCGGCTGGCAGAGTGACGTTGAGACGCGGATGGTGCCCTGTGCTGGCCACAGATGCAACGATCTCTTCATCAAGATGGGTCCCGACGAGGCTGATGCTGTTACCCGCGTGAGCGGCCGGAAGCGTCATGGCCGAGCCCATGACGCCGGCACCGAGGATGACGATCCGCGCCATTCAGTTTCTTCCCTTGTCCAGCCGTTCGCCGCTGCCTTGGTCAAACAGATGAATTCGGTCTGGCGCGGGCTCCAGATGGATTGTCGCCCCGGGAGAGAGCTCCATCCGGTTATGCAGTACCGAGCAGACCACGATGTCGCCCACGCTGGCGAAGATATGGATTTCAGGACCAGTCGGCTCGACAACAGTGACGGTCGCCCGGATGCCGCTCCCATCCGTCACAGGTCGAAGATGCTCGGGGCGGACGCCATAGACTACCTTTTGGCCCGGGCGGACCGCGGCCTTTGGTGGTAGCGGCAGGGCGAGGTCACCGATCCGCACCACCCCTGCGTCCCCTTCATCGGCCACCTCACCATGAAACATATTCATTGCAGGCGAGCCGATGAACGAGGCGACAAAGAGATTTTCCGGGCGATCATAGACGTCGAGCGGGCGCCCGATCTGTTCGATGTAGCCGTCTCGCATGATTACGATGACGTCGGCCATGGTCATCGCCTCGATCTGATCGTGCGTGACGTATACTGTCGTGGTCTTCAGCCGCTGGTGGAGCTCCTTGATTTCGGTCCGCATCTGCACGCGCAGTTTGGCATCGAGATTGGACAGCGGTTCGTCGAACAAGAACACGGTTGGATCGCGCACGATTGCGCGGCCCATGGCAACACGCTGCCGCTGACCGCCGGAAAGCTGGCGAGGATACCGTTCCAGGTAGGGAGTCAGATTGAGAACTGACGCGGCCCATCCTACCTTCTGTTTGATCTCTTCCTTAGGTCGTTTCTTCAACTGCATGGAAAAGGCCATATTGTCGAAAACCGTCATGTGCGCATAAAGCGCGTAATTCTGGAACACCATCGCGATGTTGCGATCCTTGGGATGAAGGGTATTGACGACATGGTCGCCTATGGCGATGCGACCGGATGTGATGGGCTCAAGACCGGCAATCATGCGCAACAGGGTGGACTTGCCGCATCCGGAGGGGCCTAACAGGACGACGAACTGGCCATCTTCGATCGAAAGGTCGAGTCCATGGATCACCTCTACGGCGCCATAGTCCTTCTTTATGTTGTTGATGGTTACAGACGCCATAAATTGCTACCCTTCAATTCCCTTGCCGTTCGTTTCCATTCGCCATGCGAGCCACTGGGACGATGCAAATGCGGTCTCACCGTTCGCTCTGCAGAAATTCTTCCAGGAGATCTGCATCGGCCGCCAAATTGACAAAGGACCAGCGGCCTCGGATTTCTCGCGAACAGCGGATGGCGTCGTGCCAAAGCTCTCGTGGCAGGCCTAATTCGGCGCCGGTGACCGGGCCTCCAGCAGCCTTGAGCGCTGCCTCCATGCGGGCGACCGGCATAGCCATCGGCCGAAGCTCCCGGCGCAGAGCCGGCCAGATTTCCTCAAGCTTCCGGTTGAAAGCTTCTGTCTCTTTGTGGTCGAGTGCTGTCTTCCTCATTTCGGCTATACAAAGCGGTCCAAGTTGCGCACCGTAGCGTACCAGCATCGCCGCCTCATCGATGGGCGTCGGCTTTGCCCGAGGGGGCTCTTCCATGTCCAGCAGCATCGCTTGCAGCCGCGCCATGACCAGCGATGCCACGCCAACCTGCTGACCATGGGTCGTACCGGGATGATGCTCTCGCGCGAACATGTCGACCCAATGGGAGATTTGGTGCTCCCCCATGGAGCCGGGGTGCGAAACGCCCGCGAAGCAGACTCCCATCGAGCAAAGCGTCAACACGCGCTGGAGATGCCCGACGGCGGTGAGATCATGCGACGCCAGGCCAGACGCGTGGGCTAGCATCGGCTCCTCGTCGCCGGCCTGCAGCCGATAGGGCACGTCGGAGTAATAGGTCCCGAAAAGCCGATGCGAAGCCCACCAGTCGACCTGCGCGGTGGACCGGCAGAGGCTGTCGCCAAGGCCAGCAGCACTGAGCCAGCTTGGCGCTGCCGCCGACACACCTAGGTCCAGGAAGATGCCGCGCGGGGCGTGCGAGGGCAGCGAGATCTTGAGCCCTGAAGCCAACGTCACCGACGCAGTCGAGGCGCCGTAGCCATTCATCGACGCTGCGGTTCCGAAGACCGCATAGGTCCGGCCGTCGAGGAAGGTTGCGTGCTTGCAGCTGTCGTTGAGGACTCCAGACCCGACGGCAACGATGCCGTCGGCGTGACGCGTTTTCTCCCTGACCAACTCGATCGTCGTTTCTTCGCAGTCGAGGCCGTCGGGAAGCACGATTGCGTCAATATCGGCTACACTGCGCAGCGCCTTAGCGACGCGTCGCCCCATTACTTCGAAAGTGTTGACATCGGACACGACAGCAATCCGGCTGCCCAGCGCCAGAGGCGCGATGAGATCCGCCTCGCGGCCTTCAGTCGTCTCCAGCAATTCGATCGTCTGGAAGGGCAGGTCAGCGGCCGCGCCTGTCTCAGGATCCTTCCAGCGTCCTGCGACAACATCCTCGATCAGGGCGTTCCAGTTGATCGTCTCAGCCACCATCAGCCTCCGTGAAAGCCGCCAGTCGCTGGTTCCAGGCCGAAATCGTCGGCCAAAGATCGGCGTGAATCGCAAGAAGTTCGGCATACCGGCCGGCATGGACTGCATTGGGTTCGAAAGATTTGGCGGATTCGCTGGCCATTGCGAGGGAAGCTTCGGAGATGGTGGAAAACCAGCCCACCCCCTTTGCCGCTGCCATTGCCGCGCCGAGCGAGGAGGCTTCCACGGTCGTCGAACGCTTTACGCGACGGTCGAGTGCATCTGCCAGAATCTGCATCCACAGGTCGGACTTCGCTCCTCCGCCGATCGCTATAAAGTAGTCGATGTCCTGGTGGGCGGCGGCAGCGGCCCGCTGACTTGTAGCTGCCTGATGGAGCGCTATGCCTTCCAGCACTGCGCGATAGATGTCGCCGCGGCGGCTCGAGCCGGAAAGCCCGGCAATCACACCGCGAGCGCCGCTGTTCCAATGGGGATCCATGACGCCTTGCCAGTAGGGCAACAGCATTATGCCGCCAGCGCCGATCGGGCTGGCTGCGGCCTCGGCCTCAAGCGCCTCCAGCTCGCCGTTGCAGCCATGCAGATCGACGCCCAGCATTTCGCGCGCCATCCAGTCGACGAGGAAAGTGCCGGCGCGCAGACACGTCTCGTAGATGTAGCCATCCTCAGCGATGGCATTTTCGGTGCGGAAGGCCGGATCACAGACATACTCGGTGCCGAAGCTTCCCGAGACGACCGCTGTGCCAAGATTGATGTAAGCGCTTCCCTGCTGCAACACACCGGCGCCCGTTCCGGCGCATTGACCGTCGCCGCCGCCAGCCACGATCGGCGTCCCCTCCCGCAAGCCTGTCAGCGTGGCGGCTGCCTGAGTTACCTGGCCCACAACCGTCCCTGGCCGAGCCAAGTCCAGCATCATCCGCCGGGCGACGCCTGCCGCTTCCAGTATCTCGTTCGACCAGTCGATTGCGCGCATGTCAAGCACACCCATCGGGTCCGCCGAGGCAGTCGATGTTACCCATCGGCCGCTCAGGCGAAAAACGAGATAGCCATGAACTTCGGCCATTCGCTCCACCCGGGCAAAGATCTCGGGCTGCTCCTCGCGAAACCAGATCATGCGATAAAGGCAAGGAATGACGTCCAGCGGCTTGCCGGATATCGCGTGGACGCGCGCCGCGCCGAAAGCCTCACCGAAGCGGCGTGCTTTCTGGCGAGCCCGCTCGTCCAGCCAGAGTGTCGCGGGCCGGAGCGCTTCGCCCTGTTCGTCGAAAAGGCCAAAGGTCTCGCGCTGGTTGGAAATGGCTAGGGCGGCAATGCGCCTTGGCGAAACTGTTGCAGTTACGGTGCGCAGCGCTGCAACCGCCGAAGCCCACCACTGGGCCGGGTCCTGCTCGAAATACCCCGAGCGCGGGTTGGACATTGCTATCGGCGCGCGACCCTCCCCCACGCTGCGTCCATTGCGGTCCCAGGCAATTGCCTTGGTTGCCGAGGTCGAGGAATCAATGCCGATGACGAGATCCGGAGCCATTGCCGCCACATTGCCAAGGGCGAGGGCGGTCGAAACCGCCATCGCCGAAATAGCCCAATTACGCCATTAAAGCCCCGCGTCCTTGACCTTACCGTCGACAATGTGGGCGATGGCATCGAGGCATGCCTTGGCGTCCCCACCATAGTCCTGACCAGTCAGCAGCTTGCCGAGTTCGACCGGGATGTCATTGTTCGACAGATCCGCCCAGATGGGCATGTCCGGCTCAGATCCCATCTGATTGTCGATTGTGTATTTGATCGCCTCGAAATGGCGTGTTGTTCCTGGTCCAACCACGGCCTTCGCCTTGACCCGAGGATCCGTGAAGGAGGAATTGCGCATCGGCGAGGCGCCGCCGCCAAGCGTCGAGACCCGCGCCATCACGTCCTTCGAGCAGACCCACTGCATAAACAACCAAGCCGCTTCCTTGTTCTTGGAATATTGCGACAGGGAAATCGTCGAGCCGCCCTGATGACCGACGGCCGGGATTTCGTTGAAGCCGCAATCCGCGGTGGCGCGGCGGCCGGGAACCTCCTTGGGCGCAGGCAAGGCCTCGAATAGGCCTTTGACCTTGGAATCGTTGGCATCGAAACCGGGGAAATCCTCGCCCCAGGTGATTGCCATGGCGGCCTGCCCCTGTGTCAGGGCCTGCCCCTGTCCATCCCAGGTCCATGTCGTTGCCGACGGTGGCGAGTTCTTGACCAGTTCCTGGTAGAATTTCAGCCCAGCTATGCCGCGCTCATCGTTGCCGACGAACTTCTTATCCTTGTTGAAAATCGAACCGCCATGACCCCAAAGTGCGAAGGTCCAGTCGCATTCGAGCGAATAATGGCCGGACTTCGCCTGGCATGCGGTGCCAAAGATGCCATTGCCCTTTTCCGCCTCAGTCAGCGCCTGCACGGCCTTGAGATAGGCGTCGAGGTCTGTCGGCAAGGCGATATTATGCTTGTCGAAAAGGTCTTTGCGATACATCAGGATGAAGATCGGAATATCGAAGGGAATTCCGCACTGTTTGCCATTGTACATGGCGATACCGTCGACCAGCGGCTTGGAGAAATCGTCCCAGTCGAAATTGGGCATCGCCAGCGCTTTGTTCTGGTCGTAATACTCGCGCGGATCGATGACATCCTGTGCAAATGTCGCCATCCAGGACTGGTCAAGATAGTAGACATCATAGGTGCCCAGCTGGCCTTGCACGTCCTGCGTGGCCTTGGCGAGAACCTGCTCTAGCGGCACGATCTCGACCTCGACCTCAATGCCGGTTGCTTTCGTGAATTCACCCGCGACAAGTTGGTTAGCGACGATCGTGGGCGGCGTTGCTTCCGAGGTGTAGCGAATTTTCGTGCCGGCATATGGCTTACCGACATCGGCCAGCCACTTCAGCATGTCCGTGTCCTGGGCCCGGGCCTCCTCGACCCCGAAGCCCAGCATCCCTCGATTGGGGCGACCGCCACCCAGCATAGCCGATCCGAAGGCGGAAAAGCCAATGCCCGCCAGCGCCATCTTCCTCATGAAGTCGCGTTTGGTTATTCGACGCGCTGTAAAGTCGTTGCAGGTATCGGCGACGAATGTCTTCTTGTCGTGGTCTCTGAAGCTCATGATCGTTCCTCCGTTGCGTTTGTCGTCGTTCTTCTCGTCCGGCCTTACTCCTTGAGAGATCCAAGGGTCAGGCCGCGGACCAGATGCCGTTGAACCAGCAGGATAAAGATGAAGCTCGGTATGATCGCAGACGTGCCGAGTGCTGTGATGTAGCCCCATTCGGTGGCCGTCGAAGTCACAAACGTCGAGATCTTCACCGGGACAGTGCGGATCGACGTTGTCAGGAACAGCGACAGCAGGAACTCGGTCCATGAAAAGATGAAACATAGTACGGCGGTCGCGGCGACGCCGCCCTTCACCATAGGAAGGACTACGCGTCCGAACGTCTGCCAGCGCGTCGCACCGTCAATCAGTGCCGCCTCGTCAACCTCGCGTGGAACATCGTCGAAGAACGACTTCAAAAGCAAAACCGCCAGCGGCAGATTGATCAAGCTGTGGACGAGGATGAGCCCAGTATAAGTATCGCGCAGGCCGAGATCCCGGAACATGAAAACGATCGGTATGACGATCGCGATAGGCGGCATAAAGCGCTGCGAGAGGATCCAGAACAGGAACGACTGCTGCCCGCTGAACTGCATTCGCGACAGGCAATAGGCAGCCAGCGTCGCCAGGACCAGTGTCAGTGCCGTCGACCCGACCGCTATGATCGCGCTGGCGAGCAGCGACTGGCGGGAATCGTAAGAACTGGCGCCTCCCTTTATTACTCCGGCCGCCTCGCCCCCCTGTTCCATGCCGATATCGACTCGCGACACGCCGAGCAGCGTCACGCGGTAATTGTCCGGCGTCGGTTTGAAGCCGATGTAGACCGGTCCACTGCGGTCGAAGATCGCCGAATAGGGTTTGATGGAGGACAGCGCCCACCACGCGATCGGGAACATGAAGATCGCAACCACCAACACGGCGAGCAGGTCACGTGCGATCATCTGGGCGCGGGAGGGCTCCATCAGAACCTTACCTTGAAAAGCCTGACGAAGAGGTTCGACACTCCGATGAGGACGACGAGCACGATCAGCGACAAGGTCGCGGCGTAGGGAAAATCTCCCGTGAAATAGATCCGGCCTGCGTAGAACGAGAGCGTCTCGGTAGCCGTGCCCGGCCCGCCGGCACTGATGATGTAGACGTAGTCGTAGATTCGAAAAAGATCGACGCCGCGGATCAGCACCGCGACTGCAATCACCTTGCGCAGCATCGGCAGTGTAAGTCGCAAGAATGTCTGGATCCCACTGGCGCCATCGATCGCCGCGGCTTCGAAAGGCTCCTTCGGCAGCGCCCGCAGGCCCGCCAGTATGATGAGCACCATGAACGGCGTCCATTGCCATATGTCCGCCAGCAGGATCGCCAGCAATGCGGTTACCGGCTGGGTCAAGATCGGCTGTGCCGGCGAGATCAGGTTGAGGGCATAGAGATAGAACGACAGGACACCGAAAGAGCCGTCCTGCATCAGCAGGAACATCATTCCGGTAACCGCAGGCGGCACGACCAGCGGCAGTGTCATCAGCGCCCGCAGGATCCCGTACCCCTTGCGATCGGTATCAAGCAGGAGGGCGATGAGGATGCCGAGTGCAAGCTGAACCGCAAGCGCGATGAATGTATAGATCAGTGTCGTTTCCAACGCATCCCACATGCGCGTATCCGAAAATGCGCGTGCCCACTGGTGGAATCCGGCAAAATCAAGCTGCCGCGATACGACATTGCGTTTGTGAAAGGACAGCCAGACCGAATAGGCGAGAGGATAGATGCCGAAAACGAGAAGCATCACCGTGATCGGTGCCAGCCAGGGAAACGGATGCTCGGCCGTCATGAACCGGGGCAGGGCCCACCCGGACCTCTCTGGGGTGAGAGTCGCGGTGCTCACGCGCAAATCTCCGCTGGGTGACAGAGATGCATCGGCCTTCTCCCTACCGGCCAGATCGTGCCAACTTGAACTTTTGTAAGTTTGTTGTGCCTTTTGTTAAGGTAGCGTGTGGGACGGCCGTCGATTTGTCAAGATGGGTTTGAGCGGCGCCCGCAGGAGTTGATCCGCACGTTGACTATCAGGGGCAAACATGAACTGTTCTCCAAGCCAAGGGGATTAGGCAAGCTTGTCGGCGAATGCCGACAAACCCCTATGTGGTCACGCGGCCGCGCAGCCATGCAGGCCCGATGCCATCACCCGTCTCCGCCGCCAAAGTGTGACGACCGCGCGAGGCGTCAAGAAGACTTGAGAGCAGCCAGGCTCACATTAATCTGGCAGGGTGATCTGAAGTTTCACGTCGGCCGGCCGGCCTTCGACCGCACGGTTGAAGGCCGCGATAGAGTCCTCGAAGGCAAAGGTCGCCGAAATGAGTGGCTTTAAGTCGACCCGTCCCGACGCCATAAGAGCAATCGCCCGCTCATACTGATGGGCATAGCGGAACACAGTCTCGATACGGACTTCCTTGGTCGAAGCGGTCGCGATGTCGAATGGGACCGGCGCCACCGGCAGGCCGACGACCACCACAGCGCCACCGGGCCTCGGCAGGTCAAGAAGCGTCTCCCACGCCTTGGGCGAGCCGGAGCATTCGAACACGACGTCGGCGCCCCAGCCGTTGGTCAAGTGCTTGACCTCCCTCATCAGGTCCTCTTCTCGAAGATTGACCGGGATCACCCCCTGATAACCGGCGGCGATTTCGAGCTTGGGTTGCGCAAAATCGGCGATAATTGCCCGGGAACATCCCCCGGCAAGGGCAGCGATCGCGACCATAGTGCCAATTGGTCCGGCGCCAAGCACAACAGCTGTATCGCCTGGGCTGATTTTCGCTTTTGTCGCCGCCTGCATCCCCACGGCGAAAGGCTCCACCATCGCGCCTTCGCCGAAGCTGATACTGTCGGGTATCTTGAAGGTGTAGTTGGCGGGATGAACGACATGGGCCGTCAGCACCCCATGGACAGGAGGCGTTGCCCAGAACCTTACGGCAGGATCTATATTATAGAGGCCAAGCCGGCTCGCCCGCGAATTCGGGTCGGGGATGCCCGGCTCCATGCAAACGCGGTCGCCGATCTCCAGGTGCTCGACGCCTTCGCCAATTTCGACAATCGTCCCGGCGGCTTCATGCCCCAGAACCATAGGTGCTTCGACGACAAACGGGCCAATGCGGCCGTGGGTATAGTAGTGGACGTCCGAGCCGCAAACCCCGACGGTGTGGATCTTGATCCGGACCTGGCCCTGGCCGACGGTCTGGGGCAGATCTATGTCACGCAGCTTAAGCTCGTGCTGGCGTTCAAGGACAAGGGCGCGAACTTTGGTCATTATCATCTCCTCCTTCAAAACTGGCTGCCGTGTTTCGAAACGCAAGCCCTAGCCAGCTGAAATTTTCATTTCACAGTCTATCGGACCCTTCTCGTCAGCGTCGATGTGGGGGAGCTTGGCCGAACTTTGGAGAAATTTGCCAGTCCAGGGCGCAGAGCGGCCTCGAGCGGCCTGGGACCTCTCGTTTTATTTTCAGTTCTTTGGTTCGGCTAGAATGTGTCGGTCATCAGAGTGGTCCGCTAGCTCCTCGAGGTAGGCCCTGAGTGTACGTGGCTCGTTATCGAGGATCGCCCGCAGCGTCAGCGGGTTTCCGAGCAGATCATGTTGGTCGTAGTGCTCGAACATCCTTCTCTCGGCCTGCGGGACTTCGCTGAGGACATCAACGTCGCGCCGCTCCTTGATCTCGCGCCCCAGCACTTCGCTCATGAGCGCGACAACGCGCTTGCGATCCCAATAACCGGGAGCACAGAGCTCGAATGTACCGTAAAGCAGTCGATCATCCGTCAATGCGATCGCTGCACTTTCGGCAACGTCGCGATAGTCGACGAGAGAGAATCGGGTGTCTGCCGACCACGGCTCAGCCAATAAACGCTGCTTCATTACCGTGGGCCAGAAGGCTGCGTAATTCTGATAAAACCGGGCTGGATGGAGGAATGTATATTCCATCCCCGAATTGAGGATGGCGTCTTCTACCGGCGCCTTGGCGGTGTGATTGCTGAGAGCCGACAGGACCGGATGGATCACGGCTGAGAACACGAAGCGGCGTACGCGAGCACGAACTGCAGCGTCAACCAAACGCATTCCTAGGTCGGCTTCGTCCGGCATGAAGGCGGGGGCGATATAGAATACAGAGTGCACGCCATTAAGCGCCGCGTCGAGTTTCTCCTGGTCATGGAGATCGCCGATCGCGACCTCGGCTGCGCCGTGGCTTCGCGCGCGATCGGCATCCCCGGGCTTGTGGACGAAACCGCGTATTCTCGCGCCGCGCTTTGCGAGCGCCGGAACGACATAGCCGCCGAATCTGCCGGCTGCACCGATCGCAAGGATCATCATCTAACTCCCTCGCAGTCAGGTGGTAAGTAACTTGCTCGATCTGGTTTTCCTGAGCAAAGGTAACGGTCGCGATGCGAAGCAGTTCCAACCAAGGCCCACCTGACTGGCGCTACGCGAATTGAAGAGTGAATGGCCGAGGATCTCTACGCGCTATTCGAAGGTCCACGGTTTCAACGTGTGTCTGGTCAAACGAAGCTGCGGCGGGACGGCCAGATTGTCACAGACATCGCCGCAGCAATTTTCGATTTTCAAGAGCCGGTTTGAGAACTGCTGACGACAGAGAAGGCAGCCAGAAAATCTGGGCTTTGCGCGTGCTGTGGCCGACCGCGTGATCTTCATGGAAGCCGGTCAGATTTTCGAGGAAGGCAGTCAAGACAGCTTCTTCGGCAATCCCCAACATGCCCGGACCAAGCAGTTTTTGAGCCAGATACCAAACACTAGATCAAGCGCAGTGCGCCTCGCGCTCGACCGTGGGCATGCCAAAAAGCCACCTAAGGTCCGGCCGCGCAATGTCGCCACACCGTTGACACGCGGTTATCTATTCGGGCCACTGTTCGGCCTATCAGGTGTCTCCGACATCCGGCCTGGGGAATAGGACTTTCTGCCGATCAGCGGGCTTTTCGGATAGGTCCGTCGGAGAACGAAGTGGAGAAATTGATGCGGAACCTTATACTGGCCTTCGCGGCACTTGTCCTAGCCGCGTGCCAATCGGCTCCAGAACCGCCACAATCCGCCGTTGTTGAACCTGTGTGGGATCCTGCTACCATTCCATCCCAACCCGCGTTGGATCCTGCCTCTGTTCCTCCTGGCTCGGCGATTATGGATCAATCCGTGACAATCACTCCTCCCGCAAAGGGCGTTCCAACAAAGTACGCTGCTTTTTCGGGCAATTGGGCCGGACGATTGGAAGGTACATATGAAGGTAAACTGGCTGTTCAATCTGTTTCTTCGAACGGAGAGGTCACGGTCACCTATGCGTGGGGAATTCTGGGCGATAACAATCCGGGAGAGGCCGCAGGCGCAGGAAAAATTGTAGGGACTACGTTGAAGCTTGGGCGCCTCCCGAATGGCGCGGACGTCAGTTTTATGATGATGCCCGACGGAACTCTGGCCGGAACCTATACGCTCGCCGGCCAGACCTACACCGGCCTGTTCATCAGGCAATGATCAAAGAAGATACGGTCGCGCTCCTCCGGTCTTGATCCGCTCCCAATAGCGGCCCTTCAAATGCTCCGATGCCTTTGCGTCATAACCGCTGCGCTCAAGGAGGGTGGCGGCCCCGAGCCGCGGCATTCCCAGAACAAAGGCGGAAAGGAAGCGCGCCTGACCGCCCAGATCCTAAAACACGCCACCAATGCCTATGCCCCCACTAATGTCTGGAGGGGGGGCTGCGGGGCGTTGCGGGGCGGCCTGCGCGCGTTTCGCAGCCTTGCGGCTGGGACCGGTTTGCGAAAGGCCGTTATCCGACGCGACTTTGGCCGGCTTGGCCTTGACGATGACCGGCTGCTTGCAGATTCTGCCGGAACGCAAAAAGAGATCGCCGAGCAGTCCGACGGTCGGCTCGGTCGTCGATGCGACCTGATTGGTATTTTTGTAATAGTCGGTGAGGGCGCGGATGGAGCCCGTGCCCCAATCGCCATCAACCTGCATGCGATAGCAACCCAGGCGGCGAAGTTCCGTCTGAATGCTGCGCGCAAGATCGCCCGCCTTGTCCTTTTGTGCTTCGCCCGCCGATGCGCCGACAATCAGGGTTTCGAGACCGGAGACGACGCTCTGGCGAGCGACTGCAACGCTGTCAGTTGGATACAGATTGGCGACCTGAGTGCCGACCGGCCCCGCTGAACCGCCTGACGGTGCAGGAATCTCGACCGACCGCAACGTCTGCCCGACGATGAGCACGGCGGTCTGCAGGTCGTTAGAGGCGAGCTCGATCTGCAGCTTCTTCTTGGCGTCGGGATCGGACAGTATGCGCGACAGGCTGGCGCTCAACTGCGCCGGATCGAGCATCTGCTGTTCGGTGAAATAAAATTGTTCACGCAGGTTCGACTGGTCCCATGGAACCTGGCGGCCGACGGTGAGCGCCTCGGTTTCGTTGCGGACGCGGATCATCATGTCCGAAATGCTCAAGCCGGGGATTTCGACATTTTTCAGAAGCGCAGTGGTGAACGGGCTGTTTTCGCCGGTACCGTCGACGGTGACGTTGCCGGGCTGGGTCGCGAAGGCGACAAACGTGTTTTCGCCGACCTCGACCTGGGCCAGACCGTTGATGTTGGCGCCGCTGCCCAGTGGATTGTTGCGGCAGGCATCAAGGAAGATGAAGGTCTGACGGTCGCGACTGGCGAATTTGGCGATCACGTCGTTCAGCTTGACGGCGTGCGCCGTCAGCTTGTCCAGGTTTTCCGGATCGGGCGTATCGATCGGCAGCAGGTAGTTTTCGCCTTGCACTTGCATGCCGTGACCAGCGTAGAAGATCAGCACGGCGCTGCTTTCGGGCAGCTTGGCCTCGGCGTCGCGGAAAAGCTTGGCGAATCCATCGGCGGTGAGATCGGTTCCGGTCAGAACCTCGAAATTCAGCCGCTTCAGGCTGTCGGACAGTTTCGTCGCGTCGTTCACCGCATTGGCGAGGTGCTCGAGACGCTTGCTCTGGTAGTTCGTGTTGCCGATGACGATCGCCAGCCGGTTGCGCGGCTGTGGCGAGGCGTTCTGCTCGACCGCGGCGCGAACGCCGACCGTGCTCAGGATCACGAAAAGCATGAGCAGAAGGATGCGTAAGAAGAATCCGTGGCGATGGGTCATATCGGCATGCTCGTTCCAGCCTGCGTCAAATCCTATTCCGGCAGCCTTCGAACGCACCACACGCAAACGCAATCCTGCCTGAGCGTCTGGACTCCGTGCCGCCAACGGCCAGCAAATTTTTATACCAAGTGTCATGTCAAAGATAGGAAAAAGGGGATTTGTATGCAGTCACTGGACTGTGGAGGACACGATGCCGATCAAGATCAACCTCGCCCTGCCGGTTTATGGAGCAGCCTACAAAAGCGTGTTCGTTCGCAGCCTCTTCGCGGCCCTGACCCACAACAGCCTGTCCAGCTACGCTTTCACGCTGTCGGAAATCGAGTACACGGATATCCCGTTTTCCCGGAACTATCTGCTGACGAACTTCTACTACAACAAGCCGGATTGCAGTCACATCCTGATGATCGACAGCGACATGGGCTTTTCGCCTGATCTGATCGCCGCGATGCTGGCGCTGGACAAACCGGTGGTCGGCTCGTTGTATCCCCGGCGCCTGGTCGATCTGCGAAAACTCCACTCACTGTCGACATTGCCCTTCGACAAGGCCTTCGCACAAAGCCTGGACTTCATCGGAACCGTCGTCGAACCCCGGCAAGAGATAGGGGGCTTTGTCCGGGTATCGTCATGCGGCGCGGGTATCTTTCTGGTCTCCCGCGACTGCGTGACGGCGATGATCGAGAAGTTGCCCGAGACGGTGGACCGGTCTCGTTACCGTAGGAACAAGTACACCGCTCAGTTCCAGAATTTCCTGACGCCGTTTACTAAGATCGTGACGCCGGAACTGGATTTGCCTGACGATTTTTCTTTCTGTTGCCGCTGGGCGGAACAGTGTGGCGGCGAAATCTGGGCAAGCTACGACCGCAAGATTGCTCATGCCGGAGACCTGACCGTTTCGGCAGCCTATTCTGATCTCTAAATGTGCCCTTTGAACGGTGATACACTGGGGTCAATAGTTCGCTTCGAGCTTTTCGATAGTGACCTTGTCGCCACAGCTGGCCTGATAGTCGCCCAACGGCGAACGCCGAACCATTGCCGTAGAGCAACACGCCGCGTACACTCTCGGCGAGGCAGGCCAACGAACCCCAATCCCATGGGTGGGGCCTATTTTAGTTTTTTGTGACGGTATCGATTTCTCGTAAAGTGGGGTCGAATGAGCGTGCCGCGCGAGGCCTATCAATTGGCGGGTGTTTCGTTGCTTGCGTTGGCGGCAGCGTCCACCTTCCAAATATCTGGCGCAGCGGCGTGCTCCGCCACTGCAAACGGCGACGGCGATCCGTTCCAGACGACATCGGTTACGGTGGAGTGCAGGACGGTCGGGGATTTTCAGGACATCGATGGCGTATTCACCACCCGGTTTAATGGGTTCCAGAACTCGTCGGAGATCAAGATCAATGACTACGATGGCAACGGCGACGACATCCTAAGGATTTTTGGGGGCGAGCTGACCGACGACGTGTCGACAACGCCCAGTGTAGGCGGGCTGCCCACGGATGGGTCGACCTCCTTGCAGCCGGCGGATGGGACGATCGAGCTCCTTGGCGGCAAAGACCAATTCGAGATGTTCTATGGGGATTACTTGGGCGAGCCGTTCGCCCCCAACGTCAGGGCCAATCTCGATACCGGGGCGGGCGATGACACCGTCGTCATCCAGGCCGGCAGCATTCAGGACATCAACCTTGGAGACGGCACCGACAGGGCCGCGATATCCGGCGGCGCCACGCAGGTCGGTGATGTGACCGGCGGCCTTGGGGACGACGAGATAACGGTCGGTATCCTCGAGACCGAGGAGGGCGTTTTTTACAGCGCGCCAACCGTCGGCGTCATCTACGGGGGCGACGGCAGCGATACCATCACCATTGCGGGAGGCAACGTTGCTGCAGTCGATGCCGAGGCCGGCGATGACAAGGTCAGCATAGGCGGCGATGCCGCGGTCGAACTCGATGTCGATGGCGCCTCCGGAAACGACACCATAACGGTTGGCGGCAACGCCACCATCGGCGGCAATATATTCGGCAACGATGGCAACGACACCGTCAACATCAACGGCGGAACCATCGGGACAACCACGACGCCGGGCCGCGTCGATCTCGCCGACGGCGCCGATATTTTCAACATGACCGCAGGTCACATAACCGGTTCGGTATTCGGCGAAGGTGGCGGCAACACCTATGACGTGAGCGGCGGTAGGATCGACGGTTCGATTTTCGCCGGCAGCCAGAACGACAACGTCACGGTCTCAGGCAGCGCCAGTATCGGCATCGACCTTGGCGAGAGTGGGAACGATACCGATTCTGTCGGCCTGGAGGATGGCGACGACAGCTTCTCGATGACCGGCGGCACACTCGGCGGCGCCGTGAGCGGCGGCGCCGGCAATGACACGATCGACTTCCGCGGCGGCACGATAAATGGTTTCATCGAAGGCAATGACGGCAACGACCGGATTTTCGTATCCGGCGGCATTCTCACCGATGAAATCATCGGTGACCTCGGCAACGATACGATCACCATCAGCGGCGGAACGATCGCCGGGCCGGTTTCCGGCAATGACGGTGATGACCATATCAGCATCTCAGGCGGCACCATTGGCACAGCCGCCGTGCCGACCCAGGTCGATCTCGGTACCGGGGTCAATACATTCGACATGAGCGGCGGCACGGTCAACGGATCTGTTTTCGGGGAAGGCGGCGTCAGCGGCGGCGCCGGCTTCGACAACGTCTCGGTCATCGGCGGCACCATTACTGGCGGCATCGAAGCCGAGCATGTTCATCTGTCAGGCGGCACGATCGGCGGTAACATCACTGGCCTCGGGCCCGACACGCTCGTCATCGACGGTATCGGCACGGTCGATCCGCT
Organism: Mesorhizobium sp. M0047; assembly: GCF_040323315.1. Lineage (NCBI taxonomy): Bacteria > Pseudomonadati > Pseudomonadota > Alphaproteobacteria > Hyphomicrobiales > Phyllobacteriaceae > Mesorhizobium > Mesorhizobium sp. M0047. Next base: position 85,476 of record NZ_JAMYUW010000005.1, read on the forward strand.
CAATCTGAGCAATGGCGTGCTGTTTAGTGGAACAAATGCCAATGGCACCGTCACCGGCACCGACCTCGCGGCCGGCGGCAAGAGCCAGAACTTTACGGGCTTCGACAATTTCTCGGCCGACGCTTCCACACTGCGTTTCAGCGGCGGCACGCAAGGCATCAACCAGCTCAACCTCGGCAACGGCTCGACGCTGTTCATCAACGGCAACGTCACCATGCCGGGTTCAATCATCGCGACCACGAGTTCGCTGATCGACATGCGCAATGGTGTCGCCAACGACGTGTTGACGCTCGGCGGCCTTACCCTCAACGGCGCCCGCATCGGCCTCGACATCAACCAGCAGACGGTGCAGTCGGATCAACTGGTCGCCGGCGCGTTCTCGGCCACCGGCGTCAATACAATCATCGTCAACCTGCTCGGCACGCCGCAATTCACCCAGGCGACCGATATCCCGCTCATTGTTTCGACGAACGGTCCGGTCACCGGGACGTTCAGCGTCGCAGGTGTTCCCGGCACGCCGGGCTCGCTTTTCACCTATCAGGTCGTAGCCGGCCCGAATGGCGGCTTGTTCCTGCGTGCCACGCCGGCCAATTTCGGCATTGCGGCGGCGCCCACCAGCGCCACCAACGCCGGCGCGGTCACCGTGGCAATCGACGCTCTCTACGGCATAAACCGCGACGCGCTCGATGCTGACCTCCACCTTTCGCCCGCATCCGGATCTGGAATGGTGCCGGTTTCGGAGAGCTTCGGGGTCTTTGCCTCCGGCCAGTTCGCCCATACCGAGCATGACGGCTACAACATCAGCGGCGGCGGCTTGAATGGACCCGGCCCGAGCTTCGATGCCAATGATTTTTCGGCCGCCATCAGTCTTGATTTCAATGCCGCCAAACACTTCCAGTTCGACAATGAGTATGGCCTGAACATCGGCGTTTTCGCCGGCTACGCCTCGACCGACGTCAGCCTCGGCGCGTTCCGGGGATTTGATGCCATAGGCGAAGGTACCAACAAGGCTGGCCTGTTCGGCGGCTACGTGTTGTTTCGCAAAAGCGTCGACTACGCGTTGGTCTCCGCCTCCGGCTTCATCGGCGGAAGCGACGTGACGAACGGCGTGCTCGGCACCACCGGCAGCTATGATACCAAGGGCTATGCGGTTACGGCATCGGTCGGCCACATCTTCAAGCTGGGCGAGCGCACCCGTTTCGACCTGCGCGGCGGCCTGCTTGGCGTTTCATTCCGCGGCGATCCCTATACAGACAGCGGCGGCAACGAGTTCGGCAAGAGCCAGCTTTCTTTTGGCGCGATCAAGCTCGAGCCCGGCATCTATGGCGATTACACGCTGAGCAACGGCATGGTGTTCAGCCCCTATGCGCGGGGCGAATTGCAGCAGCGTTTCGGCTACAAGAACACCACCGAACTCGACACCAGGGAAATCAACTTCGACGATGCGGATTTTTCCGCCGCGCTGTCGACCGGCTTCAATCTGAAAGTGTCGGACTCGACCACCGTCAACGGCGAAGTCCGTGGCAAGGCGTCTTCAGACAGTTCCACCATCGGCGCCAAGTTCGGATTGAAGATCGCCTTCTAGCCAGTGTGGCGTGGCCGGATTATGGACTGGCCAAGCACCTCCAGCCGAGACGCTCGCCAAGCGAGAGCAAGTGTTCTATGCTCTCCATCGGCACCGAGCAATTCCAGGAAAAGAGACGGTTTTCCGTCCGGAATTGCGTCAAAACAAACAGATGGAGCGGTTTGCCGTTTCCGTGAAAGCGTGAACTGCTCTAGGCAGGGGGGTTCCATGTTCGAAGTCGTCGGATTCTGCTGGAAAACACGGTCGAGAAGTCGGCTCGCCATAAACGCACTTGGCTTGATCGTTGCGCTGTCCGTGCTGCTTTTGCCCGGACTGGGAACCGCGAACGCACAGGCGAACTGGACGCTCGATCCCGCCGCGTCGGTGCTCACCTATCAGTCGGTCAAGAAGAACACGATCGTCGAAACAAACAAGATCAGGAATATTTCCGGCAGCCTTACTTCGGGAGGTGACGCCAAAGTCACCTTCGACCTCAATTCGGTCGATACGGGGGTCGATCTTCGCAATGTCCGCATGCGGTTCCTTTTCTTCGAGACATTCAAGTTTCCGTCCGCCGAACTGACCGCGAAGGTCGATCCCGCGGCGTTTGCCGACCTGCCGACCAAGCGACGTGTGAAGGCGGTGCTTCCGTTCCGTCTCAACTTGCACGGGGTCGACAAGAACCTTGAGGCCAACGTCGTGGTGACCATGATCAGTGATAACATGGTATCGGTCGCTTCGGAGGCTCCGGTCGCCGTGCATGTGGAGGACTTCGGGCTGTTGCCGAATGTCGACAAACTCCAGCAGGCGGCCAATGTGACCAACATTGTTCCGACCGCATCGGTGTCGTTCGATTTCGTGTTCACCGCCGACGGCAGCAAGCCGGCTGCTGTCCAGCCTGTTGCGGCGAAGACCGCCGACGTCGGACCCGTCGCCACCGATGCCGCGAAGACGAACTTCAGCGACGAGGAGTGCCTCAACCGGTTTGCGGTGCTGTCGCGCACCGGGGCTATCTACTTTCGAACGGCGAGCGCGCGGCTCGATACCCAAAGCCGCCCGCTGCTTGCGGAGGTCGTCGGTGTCGTTGGCAAGTGCCCGGGCCTGAAGGTCGAGGTTTCCGGACATACCGATTCCGATGGGTCGCCTGTCGAGAACAAGCGCTTGTCGGAGCGGAGGGCCGAGGCGGTTGCCGATGCCATTGTCGCCGCGGGCATTCCTCGCACGCAGATCGCGGCGACCGGCTACGGCGAGGAGCGGCCGGTTGCCGCCAACGACACGCCGAAGAACAAAGCGCTCAATCGGCGGATCGAGTTTTCCGCCACCAAGCTCGTCAACTGAGGAAGGATCCGTTGTCCCGGTGAGTTTCGATCTGATCGCCCATTGTGGTGGCCTTATGCGCGGCATCGGGCTTGCAGCACTGGCATTACTTTTGACTTTGTCGGCCGCCGATGCCGAACGCCGTGTCGCGTTGGTCCTTGGCAACTCCCAGTATCAGCATGCCCCGGCGCTGACCAATCCGGTACGCGATGCCCAGGCCATGGCCGAACGCCTGAAGAACCTGGACTTTGAAGTCGTTTCCGGCTTCGACCTGACCAAACTGCAGACCCAGACGACGATTGCGCAGTTCGCCAAGCAGGTTCGCGGCGCCGACATCGCCCTGTTCTTCTACGCCGGCCATGGGTTGCAGGTTTCAGGCAGCAACTACCTTCTTCCGATCGATGCAGCACTTGAGGACGAGACCTCGCTCGATTTTGAGGCGGTGCCTGTGGATTTCATCTTGCGGCAAATGTCACGCGAGACCAGCATAAGGCTGATTTTCCTCGACGCCTGCCGTGACAATCCGCTTGCCGATGTGTTGGCAAAGACCGCCGGCGTCAAGGGAGCAAGGAGCGGCCTTGCCGAAATTCCGATCGAGAATGGTGGCGCGGGCACGCTTGTCGCGTTCGCCACCAGTCCTGATCGGGTCGCCTATGACGGGTCGGGCGAACATTCGCCGTTTGCTTCGGCGCTGCTCGCGCATATCGGCGAAACGAATGTTTCCATCACCGAAGCGATGAACCGCGTTACCGCCGATGTCTTCAAGGCAACCGCCGGCAAACAGCGCCCCTGGACCAATGTCTCACTGACCACCGAGGTCGTCCTGCATAAGATCGATCTCAACGCGCCGCTGATCGTCGGCGAGGCGAGCGCTCAGCAACCGGAAGGCGGCTCGGATGGGCGCAACGCCACGGCAAATCCGGCCGGCCCCGGTGACGACGCCCAACTCGCACTCAATGTGCTTCGTCAGAAGATACCGAAGCTTGCCTCGGACGACCCCATCTTTTTCGACCACCCGATCAATTTTGGCGATCCGGAAATCGACGGCAGGAGCATTGCCGAGCTCATCAAGGGCAAGCCACGCTTCAGTCCGGTGGAGGGGCTCGACAAGTCGGTATGGGAAGGCAAGCATTGCGACGGCTGCCATCAGTGGAACGAGGCCCGGCTGTGCGAACAGGCGAAAAATTTCGCCTCCAACGATGTCTCTGTTTTGCGCCTGCAGCATCCGCTCGGAACACGCTTCAAGGTGGCGCTTGCCAAATGGGCTCAAGGCGGCTGCAAGTAACAGGGCGTTGATGGCATCCATCCAGTTTGTGCCGGGGTGAATGCTTTAATACGCATCCGCTGATTGGCGCAGCGCCTCGATCTCGGCCATCTGGATGCCCATTTCGACAAAGGCCGAAAGAACGGCAAACCGGTCGGCTAGCGCGACACGTGCCAGTCCGGTCAGAATCCCGGCATTGACCGCATGGGCGGCAGGAAATGGTTGCAGGGCCGATACCATCGTCGCGGCCCTGGCCGAACCATTGTCACGCCATCCCGCGGCCAGGACAATCCAGCCGACCGGCGTCGTTGGCTGTGTCGCCGCGGCCGCACTGACTGCTGCCCGATGATGCGGGCTGTCCGGTTCACCCACCCAGTCGCGGACAAGCGCGAGCAAACCGTGATCGGTCTCATCGAACAGGTCGGTCAGGTGGCTCAGGCATTCATGGGCCCACCAGACCGCGGCCCGCTCTGGAAGCAGATAGGCACAAAATGTAATCGCTTCCTCGGGAACGCGCCCGGCGAGGAGGTCGCGGCAGAACTCGATCGAGCGCTGGTCGGTTGGAAGGGCTCTCATGTCCCGGGCAACAGCAGGACAGGCCATGAAAAGATCCCGTGCCGTTTTGAACCGGAGCCCATTGGCCATGACCGCCACGCTTTCATCGAGGAGCTCTGGCCACTCAAGCCTCACGCGCGGCGCGGGTCAAGTCTCATCCTGTGACGCGCCGACAACTCGCGGCATTGTCGTGCCCTCAATGTTTTGTCGACAGACAGTTGCCTTGGAATTTGGTATGATCGCGATCATCGAAATCGGATTGCTCAAACAGGAGGAGCCGCTATGCAGTGGAGCAGTTCAGCTTTTGTGTTGGCGGTCGTGTTTTTCTCGACCCACGCTTCCGCCGATCCCGTTCAGAAATCAGAAGACATTGTGAAGTTTTTTGCCGGTGCGGCCGATCTGGGCAAGTCGCGAGGAATTTGTGTCGGCTCCGAGGAGGAGTGCAAAAGCCAGACCAAGTCAAATGACGCGCCAGCAGGAAAATCCAGCCTCGACATGCTGATCAATTTCGGGCTGGATTCGGCCGAGCTCGACACGACTGCGCGCGCTGAACTCACCGAATTCGCCAAGGCCCTGAAGGACAATCGGCTGCGCACGTTCAACTTCGTCGTCGAAGGCTACACCGACGCCACCGGCACCGTGCATTACAACGAAGGCCTGTCGCAGCGACGAGCGCAATCGGTGGCGACCTTCCTGACAGCCAGCGGGATTGAGACCGCGCGCATCAATGCGATCGGCATGGGCGAAAAAAATCCGCGCAGCCCAAACCCGTACGATCCCGTGAACCGCCGTGTGGAAATGCGGATAAAGACGGAATAAAGCCGGCAAAAGTGTGAAACGGTTTTCCGTCCGGATTGCGTTAAACAAACAGAGTGCGCGGTTCGGCGTTTCCATGAAACGCTCTGAAGCCTGTTCCATCCCGATGGGAATCGGGATGGGGATCATCAACAGTCCGAGACACTCATGCCGCGCGGCCAGGTCAAAGCGTATTAATCGAGCCTATGAGGGCGGTGACGGCCTGTTTGTATTTTTCGAACTCCGGCGATGTCTGGCGGATCTGCGTGGTCTGCGGGCTCGTGTCTGTAGCCACACGGCTTAGTTTTTGGCCCATTTTCCTTTCGGCCCAGTCCACCACGTAGCTGGCTGTCTTGCCGGTGAGAAACGGATTGGCCTGGATGACGGCCGAACCCAGCACGGCGCTCAGTTGCGCCGAACCTGTCGCCGCCAGCACCTGATGCGCGCCTTCCATCCCCAGGAAATGACAGAGATAGAGCCGTCCAGCTGTGATCTGGTGACCGCGCGCCCGAAGATAGGCCTCGCCTTCGCGCGCCAGATTGCGCACCATCTCGCGCGAGATCGTAGCGTCGTAGCGCAGAGCGAGCAGGTCGGCAGTCGACAGCGTGCGCGCAAGCTCCGGGCGATAGGTGCTCATCATCCTGATCCAGGTCTTGGTTATGAACTGGCCGGCGCCGGTCGCTGAAGAATTTGGGTTCTTGGCGCGAGCGCTGCCGCCACTTTCGACATGAACAATGCGGTCGGTGAGCGTTTCGACAGCGGAATCGTCTGAAGCGATCGCGGTAACCCTGCCCAGCGGGTCGATCGCCTCGCCATTCTGATAAAGTTCGAAATGCAGGTGAGGCCCGGTCGAAAGGCCGGTGGTGCCGATGTATCCAATGATGTCGCCGGCTTTCACCTTGGTGCCGACGCCGGCCGGGATTGCAAATTTCTGCATATGCGCATAGCGCGTCTCGCGCCCGTTTCCGTGCGAAATCTTCACCAGATTGCCATAGTTGCCGCCATCGCCTTGGAAGGTGATCTCGCCATCGAAGGCCGCTGCGATCGGCGTGCCAACGGGAGCCGCCCAATCGACGCCCTTGTGGATGCGAACGGTCCCGAGGATTGGATGCTTGCGTGGCCCGAAGGTGGAGGTCATAACCCCGTTGACCGGTGTGACCATGCCGTTGGTTACCGTCAGCGAGCGAACCTGATCGTCACCGGTGACGCACGCAAACTGGCCGTCGCTCTGCTGGAAGACGAAACAGTCGAGGCTCTTTTCGCTGCCCTGGACACCCACATACAGCACCCGCCCGGCACCTTCGTCCTTGCCGCGCGGCATCTGCGAATAGATCAGCACGAGGCGCTGGTCCTCGCTTGCAAAGGCGTCCAAGTCCTGTCCTCTCGAGAGATACATGATCGCTTCGCCGATCACGCCGGTCGGGACATTGTTGCGGGCCGCCGTCGAGTAGATCGCGTCGAGCAGACGGTATTGCCTTTTGTGCGTGCCTTCCGCCTGTGCGCCCGAATAATTGAACAGGTCTTCGCGGACCCAGGGATCGACGCCCGACACGAACGCGCCGGCGGCATTGCGCGTCAGCGTGCCGACGAACACGTTCCTGGCGTAGATCGAAACCTGCATGAGAGACATCGTGGTCGTCCCGCGGCTCGGCCTGAAACCGCGCATGGCAACCACATAACCCGGTTCCAGACTGTCCCGATTGAAAAGCGCCTTCAGGGCCTCGCCTGCCAGCTTGGCATCGTCGGCGGAGAAATGCGCATCGAGCACAACGCTGTCCAGGCTGCGGTCGTTGAGGGTTTTCACGAACATGTCCTCGGTCGCCTCGAACCGCTGATAGTCATTCGTGACGACCGCGACGCTGGTGTTGTTTTCGATCTGGGTCTTCTGGAATGCGGGAAGGGCAGCATCGCCCGCGTCGATTGTCTCACCCCAGCCGGCTTCGGGATCGTCGGCGTCCGCCTTCTGGTCCGGAACCGCCGCGGATTCCTCTGCGGTGGGTGATGGCTCAAGATCGTTCTGGAGATCGCCGGATGGTGCGGTAGCGGTCTTTCTTTGCGCCTGGAAGAATGCGAAATCCTCCTGCGTCGACGGTATCGTCGTCATGAATTTTTCGCTGGCGCTAAGCATGACGTCGGACAGAATTTCGAGCTGGGGAGAAACGCCGGCCTGATCGAGTTCCGCCGGGCGCGGCATCGTTCGGCCTTTCGTTGCGGCGCCGGCATCGGGCGCCAGGGTGATCCACATTGGATCCCCGGCAAGGTCGATGATGGCCGGCACATAGATGGATGCATCGGCCGGCACATCATCCACTCCCTCGACCGCGTGCAACTCCTCATCTTCGTCGCCGAACGACCAATAGTCCGCGGTGAGGTAGAAACCGGCGGCGATCGAAAGCAGGAGAACCACCGCGAGACCGGCAATAAGCCTGCGCCAAAGCGCGCGCCTGCGAAGGGCGGCGCGCGCCTGCTTTTTGTGCCTGAAGCTCGTGTCGATATGGTGCGTCACGGATTGCTTCCGGTCAGGAAGAAGGTCCAGCGGACCTGTTCGAGCGTATCGACTTCGAGAAATTGCGCCGCGATATGGCCGCGCTGCCAGCATTCATCGATGCCGCGTATCGAGAAACGGCGCCGCTCGATGCACATTTCTGTCGATCCGGTGAGGATCGCATGACCGAACACGTCCGTGGCATAGATGTAGATGTAGCGGTTCGTCAGTTCCTCGCGGATGACGTTCACGCATTGATTGGCGCCGATGGTCCACCAGCCATCGGTCTGGTCCGCATTGTCGACCTTCTGGCCGACGGCGAGATTGACGACGTCGAGTGTCTGATTGCAAACCGTGAATTCGGCGCGCGCTTCGCTGGATGACAGCACCGCCAGCAGCGCGGCGCCCGCCATGACTGCAAGCCTCATGTGGCCTGTCAGGGCACCCAGGGCTCGAAGCGGATCATGCTGCTCTATGGGCAGGTCGGCAGACGAACGGGGCGAACGCGAGCGGCGGAGTTCCATCGGGCGTCCATGCTATCCGCCGAGCCGGAAATACTGGGCGGTGGCCGAGAACCGAGTCCCATCGGTCTCAATTTCTTCAAGAATTTTGGGGAGCAGCACCGCGGCGGGTGTCGGCGTGGAGAACGCGGCCGCCTGAATATCATGGAGGCCCGTGATCACCATTATGATCTGCGGCACGGCCTTTCCGGCGGCTTTGTCGGCCGCGCCGAGGCCGATCGGGATGCTGAAAGTAGCCTTGCCCGGTTCTACGACGATGCGGTCGTCGAGATTGAATACCATGCCTTTGTGATCGATCAGCAGCACGCTGGAGACGAGCCCGCCGCGTGTCACCAGCGTGCCGCTGACCGGCGTGCCGTTCGGCACCGACGTCCGATCGAGAACAAGCTGCGGCTTGTCGGCGGCGGTCTGCCCCAGAAAGCGCAGAAAATTGGTGACTTCGCATTGGCTTGGCTCGATGAGGCGGACGCTGATGTCCGGCTCGATGTGGAATTTTGCCTGGAAATCGCCCAGCATGCGCTCGAATGGCTGGACCGCAGTTCCAAATCCTTCGATCGCGATGGCCTTGTCGGTTGCCGACGTCATGGTCGCATAGAAACAATCGCCGCCGCCGAAGTCGCGAACCCAGGAGATCCGTTGCGCGATGTCGTCGACGGCCGCGGGAACCCCTGGTTTGGGCACGTTCAACGCGACGACAGGCTGGTCGGGCTGTTTGGCCTCCGGTAGTGCGGCTTTTTGACTCTCGGCCTTCGCGGTACCTGTCTGGCTTGCGGCGGGTTCAGGCGCCGGCGTGGTCGCCTTGGGTGGTGCCGGCTGGTTGGTCTGTAGCTCGGCCTTTTGGCTCTTGACAACCTCTGGCTTAGCCGGCGGCGGCGTCGACACGCTCTCGGCTGCTGACGGCGCTGGAGCGGTCGTGACAGGCGGCGCCGCCGACGTCTGGCTGTCGCTGGCCACCGCATCGGGCTGGATTGCCGGTGATGCCTTTTCGGGCGGCGGCTGCACGTCCGTAGTTGGCTTCGGGGGTGCCTCGGTCTGCGAGGGGACTTCGGCGGGCTTGGCCGGCTGGGGCTTTTGAGCTGCCGCTGCATCTTGCTGATTTTCAGCCGGCGGTGCGCCGGCCTCCGGCTGCGCGAGCGGAACTACCTTCGCCGGCTCCGGGGCGTTCGCGGCAGTGTCCGCCGGGGGCGGCTTTGACAGCTCTGGCGTGGGCTTTGATGGCTCTGGTGCGGAAAGCGATATCTTATCGACGGTCGGCGAGGCAGGCGTCATGAAGCCGCTCAGATAGAGCCCTGCGCCGGAGGCGACAGCAAGCGTCGCCAAGGCGGCGATGGCGACGGTCCGGGTCTTTGCGGGTTTTGCGGGCACATCCGCCTTGACCGCGCGCGGAGGACCGACGGCCGGGGATGGCTGCGGTGCGGTCAAATGCGCGGGCCGGACATGCGGGACAAAGCGCTCGCGCGTGCCCGTCGCCAGCGGCGCGTCGTGTCCCGCGACATTGGGTGGCTGAGGCTGGCCCTTAGGATCAGGAGCAAGGGTTTGCTCGGCTGGCGGCAAGACCGGTCGCTTGCGTGGTGGGATAGACGTCGGCGGCATCGTTCCTTCGTCTTCGCCACGCGTCATTCTGGCGATGTCCGCCATGCTGGCCGGCCGGTCTCGCGGATCCGGTTGCAGCATGGCTTCAACAATGTCACGAAAATCGTCGTCGATGTCGGAGAGATCAGGCACGGTCCGGCGCTTTTCGATGACCTCGAACTGCGATCCGCTCATGTCGATCGGCTTGCCGCGCAAAGCGGCAACCAGCACCAGCCCCAGGCTGTAGATGTCGGATTGCTCACTGACGTCGCCGCTGTAGAGCCCGAGCTGTTCGGGTGAAACATAATTGTACTTTCCCGCGAACTTTCCGCCGATCAGGGTCTCACCGCCAACGCTCGCCGACCGGGCGATACCGAAATCGATGATCTTCGCGCGGTCGACCCGGCCGCCGGGCAGGATGATGTTATCGGGGGAGAGGTCGCGGTGTATTGCTCCAGCTTGATGGACGGCGCTCAAGCCGGAAGCGAGGCGGTGGCAGAGCTTGCGCACATCTGCCGTCGGCATCGCGCCACGTCGCATGATGTCGAACAGCGACTCGCCGTCGACGAATTCCATGGCAAGGTAGGGACGGCCGATCCCGGGATCGATCGTGAAGACGTGGTACCGCACGACCGCGTCATGCGACAGGTGATTGAGGATCAATGCCTCCTTGCGGAACAGCGACAAGATCGTCTGGTCACGGGCGAACTCGGGCAAGACGATCTTGATCGCGACATGGTCACCGGTCTGGATATTATGGCCACGGTAGACCTCGCCCATGCCACCGAATGCGATCCGCTCATCGAGTTCGTAGATGCCGCTGAGTTGTGTGCCTACGGCGGTGTTGGCCATGCTCCCCGATATTCGCGTCTTATCGTCGGCGCTCATGAGCCTCAAGCCTCCGCTCTATGCGGATCTGGACGAGGCGATTGGCCATCGCGCCGGTCTCCGATCTTCACAAGCACGATCGTCACGTTGTCCGTTCCGCCGCGCGCCAGCACCATGTCGAGCAGGTTCTCGCAGGCTGCTTGAGGTGTCGCCGAAACCGTCGCCGCCTCGATCTCGGCGTCGGTGACATGCGCCGTCAGCCCATCCGTGCTCAACACAAAAATGTCCCCAGGCATGATTTCGCCCTGCTGGAAATCGATGACAATCTCGTCGCTGACGCCGATCGCTTGCGTGATGACATTGCGGCGCGGCCAGGTGCGCGCTTCGGCTGCGCTGATGGTACCCCGGTCGATGAGCTCCTGAACTTCGGTGTGGTCTCTCGATATCTGCGAGATCGAGGCGTTGCGGATTAGATAGACGCGGCTGTCACCCGCCCACAGGCAGGCAAACCGCCCGTCCATTGCCAGCAGCGCGGCAACGGTAGAACCGATGGTTATGCCGCGAGATTCGGCTATGCCGCGGATCTCGGCATTGGCCCTGCTCAGCCTGTCCTCAAAGCGCGCCCGGAGATCGGGTGCCGAGCTCGCGATGCCGATCGTTGCCAGATGATCGACGATACTGGCTGAAGCGACCTCTCCGGCCTCATGTCCACCCATTCCGTCGGCTACCACCCAGAGGCCAGTGTGTGGCTCGACCAGATAGCTGTCTTCATTGAGCTCACGGACAAGGCCTTTGTGGCTCACGCCGAAGCTTTCAATGGGAAGGGCGACAGTATTCATTTTGCCACCAAGCGCTTTTCAAGCGTCCTTCTGCGGCGCACCTTTGGACGCTCGCTCGCGCCACTTTGCCACAGGCTCGAACATTAAAGTATCGAAAACTAAGGAAAACCAAGGTTTGACCGTATGTGGTCTGCGGATCGGCACCATGCTCAGCAGATCATCCCCATCTCAAAACGCCTTGGGACAGCTGAACCCGGAAAGCGCGGGGAGGAACAAGGGGTTGGAGCCTGAGCCTGTCTGGAGCGTATAAGAAACGTCGCGTCCGCCGATCACGAAGCGCGCTTGCATGCTGCTGTCGTCGCCGGTGACGGCAGCCTTGTCCAGAAGCCGTTTCAGGGCCCACGGCCCTTCGAACTTGATCGCGGATTCGCGGCCTGGCATTTCCGGTGTCAGGCTTAGGCTGGCGTACGCGGAAGCCGTACCGCCCGGCCAGGTGACCGCACTTGGCGCGTTGCCGGTCTGGTTGCTCTGGACGATCTGGCCGTCGGCATCGAGTATCGCCGTATCGGCATCGCCGTTCAGTGAGAATGGTGTGAAAGTGATGCTGACCGAAGGCACCGAACCGCCCGATGGGAAGAAGGCGCTGCGGATTTCCGCGGCCAGTTGGAAGTCTTTCAGGGTCGATTTCGACAGGTCGCGTCCAAAGCGCGCATCCTGTTTCCAGCTCCAGTCCTGGCCGGTCATGTCGATCAGCGATGCGAGATTTTGTGCGAAGAACCGGTCCAGCAAGCCGCCCGGGGCGAACAATTTCGCGAAATCCGCCATCGCAACATCCTCGGTGGCGTCGCCGGCGAAGGGATAACGGCCGTTGATCGCGGCTTCACAGGGGGCCGTCACCGTCTGGTCGAGTATCTGGTTCAAGTTGGTCACCGAGGTTTCGGCGACATTTTCTTCGAACTCATCCGCCGTCGCGTTGACCATCCGGCCGAGTTGCTTGGGCAGGCGTGAGACATTGGCGCGAAGCGTGGCTATCTGTAGCTGCAGGTTCGAACTGACGCGCTCCGTCTGCGAAGGAACTTCGGCCGCCAGTTGCAGGCTCTGATAGATATCGCTGAAGTTGTGGGTCAGGGCATCAATTGGGCGGTGTCCGGCAGGGCCGTTCACAAGGGCCTGGAATGGTCTGAATTGCGCTTCGATGTTTGCACCTGGATTGACGTTCCGTGCGTCGGCGGCCCCCGTGCCGGCGCGGCTTTGCGATTTGCCGTTGGCGATTTGTAGGCCGATGCGGGCCAGGCCCTTGGCCAGATCCGCGGCGTTGCGCGGCGGGTTCTGAGTCGTGCCTGCTTCGATCTCGGTGCCGGGACCGTTGCCGTCACCTGGGTCCCGCGTTAGAGCTGTTTCGTTGGCGATCGCCGCAAAGAGCTGGTTCATCGGTGAGCTTGGGGAGGCAGCGGCTGAAAGGGCGATGTAGTGCGGCTTGTCCGTCAGCATCGCCTTGAATTTCAACTGGTCGAGAACGCCGTTCCACGCGGCCGCGAACTCCTTCCCGTAGCGATCGAGAAGTTCGGGGCCGAGCTTGAGCAGTTGCTGGTTGATGTCGCCTTGTTCGCCGCCGCCGCCGAGAACCCACTGCTCGTCGACAAGCATCTGCGCAATGCGCGAAAGTTGCCGAAGATAGAAGGTGTTGAAGCCGGCATGGGTGTAAATTCCGGGAACACGAAGCCCTGACAGATCGCTGCCATCGATGCGCTCGAACAGCAGCTGCGCTTCCGGCCCACCTTTCTGGGATACGGAAAAATCGTCCAGCGCGGCCGCGTATGTCGCCGACTTGATCAAAGCCGAAGCTCGATCGGCAAGGCTCATACGCCCGAGAGAACGTTGAGCGGCTTCAACAAGCGGCCGGTTGAGTTCGAAGACGGGATCGTAAGCGTCGTCCAATGCCAGCATGGCGCGCAGGTGCTTTTCGAGCTGATCGCGTCCTTCGCGATTGTTTTCGCCTGGATAGCGGTTCTGCTCCCAATCCTGCTTCATCCAGGAAACGATCAAGGCGTCATCGACCTTCGGTGCCTTGCCGCCAAGCATCAGATAGATTTTCAACGGTTCGTAGAGCGCGACGGGATCGGCCATCTTGGCCTGGATCGTCCGCTCGGCCTGAATCAGCAGGCGCGATCGGAACATTCGTTCCAGCCCCTGCCGATAGGCCGTTTTGGACGCCGAAAGAAGTCTCTCACGCTGACTGAGGCCGAACGTCTCTTCGATCGGTGTCGGCAGGTCACCGTTTTCGAACCCGGCCGGCAGATCGCGCAACTGGTCGAGCGGGCCGATGACGTTTTCAAGGTCGACATCGGTAACCGTGGCCGTCTTGAGCAATGGGGCCGCCGTCTCGCGATACTGGCCCATGGCAAGAGTTGTGGAGGCTATCAGCGATCGGTTGGCCGCAAAGCTCAGGGCGAGCGTACCCAGTGCGGCGGCAGCGATCAGCGTTATTGCGCCGAGGCCGCAAAGTCTGGCGATCGCCGCACGCCTTGCAGCCGATTTGTCATACGAAACCCATCCGGATTCGGCAAAAATGACGTCCGTCAGCAGATCATGCAAAAAGAAGCTTTTGCCAGTTCCGGAAAAGTGCGGACGGGAATTGCCGCCGAAATTGCGGCCGATCGCGCCCAGCACCTGATCGATAGGCGTTCCCTCTTGCGTGCCTGACGAAAAATACAGTCCACGCAGGCTGACGTTCACCTGGCTTCGGGTCGGATCGAACAGGCTAGCGACAAAACTGGTAATTCGACTCCTCAGCGCGCCGAACTGTGCCGGAAAGCCGAAGATGGAGATGCGAGTGACCGGATCTGCCTCTTCCTGGAGGCGGTCGGCCATCTCGTCTACCAATCGTTTTGCCAGCGCATCGAATTCGGCAGGGGCCCCGGCGGCCATGTTCCTGTCGCGCTCCGCGGTCTGGAATGTCGCGCCCCATACCTTGCGCCTGCGTGGCTCGTCGAAACCGCCGAAGTAATCCATGAATCCGGAGACAAGATCGGCCTTGGTGAAAAGCAGATAGACTGGAAACTGGATTTTCAGCGTCTCGTGGATTTCCCTCAGCCGGCTGCGTATCTCGGTGAGGTGGGCATCAAGCTGCTGATCGTCGAAGCTCATCAGATCGGCAAGGCTGATGGCCAGGATGACGCCGTTTATCGGTTGCCTGGCGCGGTATTTCTTGAGCAGCGACAGGAAGGCGAGCCAGCTCTTCTTGTCGCTCTCGGCATTGGAATCCTGCGTCGTGTAGCGTCCTGCGGTGTCGATCAGCACGGCCTGGTCGGTGAACCACCAGTCGCAGGCACGTGTTCCGCCAATGCCAGCCACCGGTTGGGCGTCTCCCGAACCGGCAAGCGGAAAATTCAGACCCGAATTGACCAGTGCCGTTGTCTTGCCGGCACCCGGCGGGCCTATGACCACGTACCAGGGGATCTCGTAGAGGAAGTTGCGCTTGCCGCTCGACCGTTTGAGCGTCGCCACGGCCTCATTCATGCGGGCTTCGAGCACCCGCGCATCATTATCATCACGGTCGTCATTGTGCGCAATGACGGTTTCGAGCGCTTTTTGCGCCTTCCTCGCCTGCCAGAGACGCAGCCCGCAAAAAAGCGCCAGCGTCGCCACGATCACACCAATGATCGTCGCGCGTAGCCAGGCAGGTCCGAGCGGCCGGCTATCGGCGAACCGGATCAAGGGGCCGGCAAACCACACCGCCGCCGCGAAGCCGCCCAGCGCGGTCACGCTGAATATCCGCAGCAGCCAACGCGTCATGGGTGCTTCCAACGGGCCGTCACAATGTTTCCTCCCTGGGGATCATCACATCGACACGGCGGTTCTTGGCGCGGCCTTCCGGCGTCGCATTGTCGGCGACCGGTTCGTCCTCGCCCTTGCCATCGACCGTCAGTCGCGAGGGATCGCTGAATTTCGCTGCCATCAACGCTTCCACGGCCTTCGCCCGGGCGACGGAAAGGTCGAAGTTGGATTTGAAGGCGCTCGACTTTCGCGGTTTGACATTATCCGTGTGGCCGACGATCCGGATTGGTCCAGGCTCGTGATCCAGAGCCGCGGCGATGTCGGTGGCAATGGGCTGGAATTCCGGCTTCGTCTCTGCCCTGCCGGACTGAAACAGCAGCAGATTGTTGATTTCCACCACGATGAAGTCGCCTTTCGTGCCGATGGTCAGCCCGCCGCCTTCGACGTCCTTGGCCAGCGCCGCACGAATACGGTCGATCTGCCCGGTGGCCGTGGGTGGGGTGAGTTTCGCCGGCTCGGCCAATGGCGCCACGCTGGCGCGCTCGATGGCAATCGGCGTCGATGGATTGAGTGCCAGCAATTCACCGGCGGCGGCGTCGCCTTCATTGCTGATAAAGACCCGCAATGCGAAGAACGCCGCTGTCAGCAGCGCCGATCCCGCTGCCGCGACGACCCAGAGCGGCAGGCGGGCCGATGACTGTACCATCGTCGCTGCCAGGCCCTGCCAGTGCGGCGAGATGTCTTCACCCGCATGCGCCCTGAAGTAGCGAAGCGTCTCGTAGACGTCGCGTCGAACGCGCTCGAGATTGTTGTCTTCGCGCTTCACGCCTCGATACTGGCCCTCGAAACCCAGCGACAGGCAGGCATGCATCAGTTCGAGCAGATCGCAGTGCGTCTCGGGATTGGCCAGTATCTTGTTCAGTGCTTCGTAGAAACCTGTGCCGGTGCGCTCGGTGTGAAAGAACTGCCCCAGCATGCTGTGTTGCGCCCAGTCGTCACTCCTGGGCCAGGGCAGGTTGCCGATGAGATCGTCGACGGTTTCGCAGAGGGCGAATTTTGCAATCCGCGCATCCTCTTCGGCAACGCCTGACTTCTCCACTGTCCGGTCGAATTTTTCAATCGCCTCGGTGACATGTTCCGCCAGTGGCTCCGCCTGTCTTTCGACCGGCATGAGCCTGAGCTGCCCGAGCAGCATCAGCAAAGGTGCCGCCGCGGCGAGAATAGGGTTTGCCGCGGTGTATTTGACGATATCGGCGGCGCCGAGCAGCATCGCCTGCTCGATGGCTGGCTTTGGCGCGGCGGCGGAAGAGCTGGTGCCTGCCGCAGCACCCAAGGCTGGAGCCTGATAGATTATGGTTCCGGATGCCCAGCCCGGCGGCCGCACGACACCAGGATCGAACACGGTTGAATCTTTGGCCCCAGAGGGTTGGTCTGCGCCCGCGACGGGTTGCTCAGGAGCTGGCGGCGATTTCTGCGTGCGCCGCGGATTTGCGCGAATGACGGTCTTGCCCGCCAGGCCGAAGGGGTCGTCCTTCGAGATCATCGCCGATCGTCCGTGCTGGCTGGGTACCTACGATTGGGCGAGACAGGCGCAAGACGGTTTCTGGTCAGGTAAAGGAAAGGCTGCCCCGGCCGGCCGTGGCAGTGTCCGGAGGAGGATTGGCTAGAAAACGCTATTCCGCCGTAGCATGACATTTGCCGCAGACCCCCAGGTCAATGAGTCTTACCCGCTAGGCGAACTGTCGTATCCGATCGTAATCTCAGAAATTGTCGATTGGAACCGGGTGCCGGGCGTCGGAGAGACTTTTCTTCGCCGACTGCCGTGCCGTGGTTTCCTGGGATCGCCTATTTTTGCTTGTCGGCTTTGGCGTAGGCCTCGCTGAAATACGCCAGGAATATGTCCAGCATGCCGTTTTCATGTGCCTCTTCCATGGTCCGCCATGTCGCCACATAGGCGTCCCAGGCCTGGCTCTTCTTCGATGTAAACGAAGTAGGCGGGAGTTTCCTGCCGATTGACTCGGGGGACAGATCGTCAAGCAGCCGGGAGAGCGCAGCTTGCATGGCGGCATAGGTAGCGAATTCGTGCGTCTTGAGATCGCGGAATGCATCTTCGATACTGCGCCTGGCATCAAGATAGCCGGTCCTGCGTCGGGCAAACATGATTTCGAGGATATCGTCGGTCCCTGGAACGAACTTCAGCGGATTATTGTCCGCGGCGCTGATCATCGTTCGTTGTGTACTCTTGGCCAGCATTTTCGCGGCCGTCCGCGCCTTCAGCAGCAAACTAAGTTCCTCGACCACGGCCCGCAGGACCGCGCCGATTTCGGCTGCAACTTCATGCCGGTCGCGCAATTGAAGCAATTCCGGCGAAATGCCGGCTCCGATCGCAATCTCCCTCAACACCTCGTCTCCGGTTGAGGGCAGGGGTGGGGAGTGCACGGCTGGAACGCGCCGCCCGGACCGTTGCTGCGCGGAATCGAAGAAGGGCCCCTCGCCGAATTCCAGCGGCCGGCCTGTCGCGAGCGGCATGTCTCGCTGCGTCGGACCGTGGCTGGGATTCCCTGCGGTGGCGCGCTCCTCGTCGATCGACACAAAGACGATATAGCGGCCGATCAGCATCCGGTCGCCATCGCCCAGCCGATGCGGGTTGGTCATGCGCTGGCTCGATCCATTGATGAAGGTGCCGTTGCGCGAGATATCGTGCAGCCAGAACGCGCCGGCCTCGTAGCGAACCTCGCAGTGCCGACCCGAGATGAACTTGTCGGGGTCCGGCAAGGTCCAGTCACAACCATCGCGTCCGATTTCGAAGCCGCGATCGCGCGCCGCGTAGCTGGTCGAGGTGCCAGCGGGCAAGGCTTCGACGTTGTTGATTTGCAGACTGACGTACATCCAGGATCGCCCTCGATCGATACTCCACCATTCTAGCAGCTTGCAGGTAAAACAGGACAGCGGCGTTTCAAGCCCATGAATCGATGGGTAAGATCTTGTCGCCGCCTCTCTTTGGCCGGCAGAGAAACATGTGGTAGGCTCACCATGGCCTGGCTTGGCGGATTTAAAAAGTTCCTGAACGTGATGCTGTTAATATAGCGGGAACTTCAAATCCATCACGTAGGCGGCCGCGTCCAGGAGGGGCACGACCCATGCCGAATGAACGTGCCACGGTGGTGCAGACACCGGTTGGCTCCGAGCTGTTGACGTTCACGCATCTTGTCGGGCGCGATGAGATCAGCCGTTGTTTTGCCTATACGGTCGGGTTCGTCAGCACGGACACCGATATCGATCCGCTGAAGATGCTAGGTGGCCCGGTATCGATTGAAGGTGAATCCGATCCGAAACGTTGGTTCAGCGGCATCGTGTCCGAGTTCCGGCTCACCCGGCTCGAGGACCATCTGGCATATTATGAAGCGGTCGTCAGGCCGTGGCTCTGGTTTCTCGGCAACACCACCGATTGCCGTATTTTCCAGAGCAAGAGCGTCGTCGACATAATCAAGGACGTCTTCAAGAGATACAGCACGGCGGAATTCGATCTGCGCCTGCAGGGGTCCTATCCCCAGCGCGAATATTGCGTGCAGTACGACGAGACCGATCTGGATTTCGTCCAGCGGCTGCTGGAGCATGAAGGCATCCTGTATTTCTTCGAGCATGACGAGGGCAAGCACACGCTTGTCCTGGCCGATGCAATGAGCAAGCTGAAGCCTGCGCCGGGCTACGAGAAAGTGCTCTATAACTTTGAAGGTCAAGGTTCGCGGCGCGATGTCGAATACATCACCGAATGGATACCGGGCAGTTCGGTGCGCCCAGGCGCCTATGTCCACACCGATTATGACTTCAAGAAACCGGGCGCCGACCTGATGGCCAAGTCGGCCCAGCCGTTCAGTCACAAACTGGCCGCCGGAGAGAATTACCGCCAGCCCGGCGCGCATCTCGAAGTGGGCCGGGGCGACAGCCTGGCCGCGATCCGGCGCGAGGAAATTCAGGCAGTCCACCAGCGCATCGCCGCTGTCGGCACCGCACGAGGCCTGTATTCGGGCTGCACGTTCAGGCTGGACAGCTTTCCACGCGAAGACCAGAACCAGGAATATCTGGTGGTCAGCGCCGAATACAGGCTGTTCGACCCGGGCTACAGAGCCCATGCCGACGTCGACAGCGAGAACTTCAAGGTGATCCTCGGCCTGGCGCCGACCGCCTTGCCCTATCGTCCGCCGCGGATCACGCCACGGCCGATCATGCGCGGCCCCCAGACGGCGACGGTGGTCGGCCCGTCCGGCGAGGAAATATTCACCGACAAATACGCGCGGGTGAAGGTCCAGTTTCATTGGGACCGTCTGGGCAAGAAGGACCAGAACAGTTCCTGCTTCGTGCGGGTGTCGCAGACTTGGGCCGGTAGCGGCTGGGGTTTCATCCAGATTCCGCGCATCGGCCAGGAGGTGATCGTCGACTTCATCGAAGGCGACCCGGACCTCCCGATCATCACCGGCAGGGTCTACAACGCCTCGCAGATGCCGCCCTACGGCCTGCCGGGCAGCGCCACGCAATCGGGCTGGAAGTCGGACTCTTCCAAAGGTGGCGGCGGCTACAACGAGTTGATGTTCGAGGACAAGGCCGGCTCCGAACTGGTCAACTTCCAGGCGCAGAAGGATCACCACCTTCTGATCAAGCACGACCGCACCAAGCTGGTCCAGCACAACCAGTCCGACCGTATCGACCACGACGCCAAGCACTCCGTCGGCCACAACCTCGACGAAGACGTCGGCAACAACAAGACGGTCAAGGTGGGCTTCGACCAGACCACCAACATCGGCTCGAACGACACCGAGACAGTGGGCGCCAACCGCTCGCTGACGGTCATGGCCAACGAGACCATCCATGTCGTGGCGAACTCGACGGAGAACATCGACGCCAATCATTCTCAGACGGTGGGGATTGTCCAGACAGTAAGCGTCGGCGCGGCTCGGGTCGATTCGGTGGGCGCGTCAGAGACACGCACGGTGGGTGGCCCGCAGGCTAATACGATTGGCGCGACCCGGTCGGTCACGGTGGGCGCGGCTCAAAGCCACGACATCGGGGCCGCGGACAGCTGGAACATCGCGGCGGCGCAAAGTGTCAATGTCGGCGCAGACCAGAGTTTCGCCGTCGGCGGGGCACAGTCGTCCCAGATAGGCAAGGCACGAACAGCCAACATCGGCGCCGATGACGCCACCGACGTCGGTGGAGCGCATGCGCTTAAGGTCGGCAAAGGCAGCGGCATCGAGATTGCCGCGGACAGTTCAATCAAGGTCGGCAAGAATCTGGTGATCGAGGCAGGCGACTCGATCACGCTCAAATGCGGCGACGCGTCGATCATGATGAAAAAGGACGGCACCATTGTCGCCGACGGCAAGGACATCACACTCAAGGGCAGCGGCAAGATCACCGTCAAGGCCGACGGCGACGTGATCGTCAAGGGAAGCACCATCAACCACAATTGAGGACGTCATCATGGAAGTGCTGGATCGCATCGACGGCGTCGTGATCGGCCTGCTCATCGGGTTCGAAAACGGAGCGCCGCTTGTGGTTTTCGTTGGCAATCCGCGCGAGACGGCGATCGCCGCGCGTAGCCTGACCGAACTGGACCTTTCGGCGATTGGTTCGGAACTGGCTCTGCTGTTCGAGGAGGGTGATCCCACGCGACCGCTGGTCGTCGGACGCATCGTCGATCCGGCGCACAAGAACAAGGAGTTGCAAGTCGCTCGAGAGGGCGACCGTGTCATAATCACTGGAAACGAGCGCGTAGAACTGCGCTGCGGTCTAGCGTCGATCATTCTGGAGAAGAATGGCCGCGTGACCATTCGCGGCAGCCAATTGACGAGCCAGGCCAGCGGCACCAACCGTATTCGCGGCGGAGCCGTGCATCTCAATTGAAGTGTTGCCAATGGACCGCGTCGCGACCATCGCCGCCATTGTGGATCAGCATGCCGAAGATGCTGCTTTCCTCTGGCTTCGCCGTCGCCGGGAGATTGATGGTCCCATCCTCGATGAGACGGACATCGGCCGCATCGACCAGCGTCTCGATGCGAACATCGAAGGACTCATGGCTGCTGGCAAGGCCGGCTGGGAGGCGGCCCAGGCCCGTTTCACTGACTATGCCGAGCCGGGCGAGCTTTTCGCGCTTGGCACTCTGGCATTGCGTTGGGGCGATGCCGATCTGATAGAGGTGGCGGTCGCCGCCGCAGAGAGCCTCGGTGAGGCAGGCCTGTCGAGCCTGTCCGCCGCAGTCGCGCGCACGCCGCGTGAAAAACTGCGGCCGCTCGTGGCGCAATGGCTGGACGCCCGGGATGCGCTGCAGCGCTGCCTCGGGCTGTCGGCGCTTTGGCACCATCGTGTGGATCCGGGGCCGCGTCTTCATGATTTGGCGGTCGATTCCGATGCAAGAGTGCGCAGCCGCGCCATTAGGCTCGCCGGCGCGCTCAAGCGATGCGACCTTGTTCCTGCAGCACTGGCCGGCTTGGATGGCGAAACATCCAAGGAGCGTTTGACGGCAGCCCTAGCATGTTGCCTGCTTGGCGAGACGCGGTCTGCGCTTCTTGTGGTAGACAAGATCGTACTGACGGAACCAGGGCTTGCCGAGGCTGCGATCGAGATACGCTTGCTGACGACTGCGACGAAGGCGGGTAAGGACTGGCTGCAAAAGCATTTGGAGCAGCCCGCGCTTCGCGGGGTGGCGACAGCGTCGGTTGGCCTGCTCGGCGATCCTGCTGTGATGCCCTGGCTGATCGAGAAAATGCGTGAGCCGAACCTTGTCGTTGCTGCCGGCGCAGCACTTCGCGACCTGTTCGAGGTCGATTTCGGCGACACCGACCTTTTTGTCGTAGACCCGGCCTTACTCGGCAAGGATTTCGCCCATCTGGACGACACCTCGCTGCCGGTGGCGGACAGGGTTGAAGCATGGTGGGACGAGGGGCGGGGCGCGCGCAATCATCGGCCTTTCCGGTCGATGCGCCTGTTGCGCCTCAATGCGTTGCGCGCAGCACTGGCCACATCAGATGCGCGACTTGCCGATTGGCGCGTCACCCGCCGCTTCCCGGCCTGGATGTGATTTTCAGCGCCGCGTCATACGCGCCATCACCGCCGCAGCACGCAGGCCGTTCTCCGAGGCAAGTTCGCAGACGGCGGTTGGACCGGGTGCATAGCCCTTGATAAGACTGTCTGCCGCCAGCATCAGCGCCAGGGCGCCGCCAGCAGCGCCAACATCGCCGATGGTCATGGCCGGAAAAGCGGTGGGCAGCGCCTCGCGGCGCGTGCGGTAAAAGCGTGGCCGGGTGATCAACTGCTCCCAGCCGCTGTAGCGCTCGCCGTTGCCGTTGCTGATGACGAAGTCGATATCGGGTTCGGAGGGGCCCGATCCGTTCACCGCATCGCGCAGGGCCCCGAGCAGGGCGCGACCCTGGCTGTAACGTTCGGAGAGAACACTGTCTTGCTCCTGGGCGAACCCCACGCCATGGATTGCCGCATGGACGCGTGCCTTTCCTTCCGGATTTTGGGTTACCCGAACAAAGGCTGCTGCCTCGCCCGGAACTAAGCCTTGTGCGTTGTCTGCTCCTTTGAGGCGCCCCGCGCCCCGCAGTCGAGCGAAATCCGTGTCATTGACGAGACTGTCGACCCCACCGAGCAGAACCTGCCCTATACCTTGCTGCTCCATCATTTCCACGGCGCGTTCAAGTAGGCCGATGCTTGCTGCCGCGCCGCCGTCAATCGCGCGTGACGCAACATGGAATCTCTGCCCGGTCGCCGACATCACCGCCGTCAAGAAATCTGGGGGCGCAATGTCTCCATAGGCCGGATGATTGCGAAAGCTTTCGGGCGGGGTTAGCAGGATTGCGGTTGTGTCGGACAGGGACGTCCCGCTACGCAGCGCCTCGCCAATAGCACGCGCGGCCATATTGACCAGCCATTGGCCATCACTGCGGCGCAATCGCGAGTGAGCACGGACTCGTGCAACGATCTGTGTTGCGCCCAAAGGGTCGTTGAGTATCATTTCCTCGAAGGCGGAGAGACCTGCCCTGATGGCTGCGACCGTTTGTGGCGCATTAAGTCCGGCGGGCGTCACCGCTCCGAACCCCGCGATATAGAGCGGCCGCTTCAAGGGAGCCACACGGGGCGGTCGCGCAATGTGCCGTCGCCTCCGAGCGGAGAATAATATTGCTTATCCTTTCGTCTGGCCAGCAGAAGTGCTGGCGTGACATGACCGAATACTATTTCACGCAAAGCCGGGGCATTCCGGCGCGTCACAAAGGACAGTCGCGCTTTCAGCGTTAAACGCCAAAGGTCCGGTTCGATGATCAGAGTGTCTGGTGCGAAGGCGCGCTCTTCTACCCTGTCGTCATAGATCAATCTCACGGGCGCGATTATCCGTGGCAAGCGAAAGCTCCAACGCGCCGTTGGCGTGAGGCCGACCAACGACACCTCATCACCGCCGACAAGCCGTGGCAGGTGCTGGTCGGCGGGCGTGCAGAGATGATGTCGTGGATCGAAATCCCTTGGTGGCAAAGGCCATTGTGTTTCGATCCATGCTTGGTCGTAAGTGCCTGCATAGGCTATCCTTGGCTGCCAGCCACGCCCGATCGCTCCAAACCCCGCCGGCGTCGGCCGATCGCCGGGTCTGAGATATGGTTCGCCCGGATAAGTAATGTTGGGAGCCTGTGTCTTGACGGCGGGATCGGCGGAAACCGCGTGATGGAACCCCACGCCGACCGGATTGCGTTGTTCGACCCTACCATCAGGCACGGTGCCGCCATACGCGCGCTCATAGATGACTGGCATGGTCCTGAAAGGATGTGGCGAGCTGTAGCTGCCGGAATCGTAGATGCGATCGCCGGCAACGTTCAGCACTTTGCGAATACTGCCGATATTCAGGCCAACTTGCATCTCGCGCACCGGTTTGCCGTTCGGAGCATAGGCTGTACCGTTGACGATCACTTCCGCGGCTGGCTTGACCGGAGAGATGTCGGCCTCGTATCGATTCGACGAACGGACCGGGTCGCCAAACGGCACGTCGCCGAACGCAACGGGCATCTGTTCGTCCGCGGGGCGAAGCTCCCTATCTTGCTTCGGCGTCTCGAAGCTCGCCGAAAACATTGCCACCAGCACCTCCTGACCCTCGGCATCGGGTTGCACGTGGAGCGCTGCAGCAAAAGGCGTGCGGTTTTCGAGCCAGACGGCGGGCGGCATCGTTCAGCACCAACTACCTTTCTCATCCAGGCCAATTGGCCAATAGGGCATGGCGGTCAGCACGAGAATGGCGCGCTTGTGTCTGGCCCTGTCGAGCGTCGCCAGCAGGAAATCTTCGGGAAGCATCGCCGCTTCCGGCGGCAGCTTGGCGGCTTCTTGAGCGCAAGCCAGCCAATAGGTGCGCACGACCGATACGACGGTCTCGTGCGCTGCGGGACCGGCCGGCCATCCGGCATAGGCTTTGCGTGCCGCCTCCCGCAGATTCTCGCCGTCCTCCGCGTGATTGTCGACGATGTCGCGCCACCATTCGATGGCCTGCTCAGTCATGCCCGCTAGTTCGTCGAGGTAGAGCTTGTGCAATGGAATAAGAGCAGGCTGGCAAGCAAGGTGCACGGGCGTATCGACATAGTCCGGCATGGTGCCGCGTACATCCTTCGGCGCATGGTGCAGCCGTCGCCAGCCGCGCTCGACATCGTGCAAGATGAAATCGGTGTCAGCCATTTCCGACCTCTCTCTCGACCAGGAGATAATCCTCCAGCCCCACGGGAATGAACATGAACTGACGGAAATGTGCATAGAGGTCTGGACGCTCCTCCCGCAGCCGTTCGATCAGGACTTGGTATGGCTCCGATGGCCGCTCGTCGTACTCGTCGTCATCGTCATCCTCATCGTCGTCGTCCTTTCCCCAATCTTCCTCGGAGGGTTCCTGCTCATCTTCCAGTTCCTCCTCGCGATCCAGGCGTTCAATGAGGATGGCAAGCTTGAGGAAATGCTTCCGGAAGATCTGGATCATCACTGGATGCGACCCTGTCTGGCTCGGCCAGATATCATCAACGCTGAAGCCCTTTGCAGTGTATTTCCGGCTTGCTTTCAACCGCTCGAACCACAGAACTACAGCGGGTAGTGCGGCTTCCACGTCCGCGACATACTCCTCGAAAATCCGATCGAAGTCGCCACCTGATGTCATCGCTATATTCCAAGCTTCGTGAGCAGTGCCGTCGTATCCGCCGTGGTGACGCTGCCGCCTTGAGTGTTTGAGCACGCAGCGCATTGCGGCTGAACGGACTTGTTGTCTTTTTTCCATTTCTCAAAAATCGCCGGGTTGCGGCAGCCGCCCAGTTCCTTCCAAACGACGGACTGCGGGGGCTGATGGTCAGCTACCCAACGTTTGCCACGGTTATAGCGGCGACCGCTGCTCTTGAAGAAGCCGGTATTGATCGATTTCTGGCACGACCAACAGGCCGCGCGTCCGCGTACATGCGCCCGCTGCTTCTTCGTGGTCTTCGTTTCGGGAGGATCTTCTTTGCCCGGCGGGCATCCCTTGCCCGCGTCGGCTAGCATCGTGGCAAATTCCGGCCGCTGCAGGTTCTCGATGACTTTGACATAAGTGCAGATAATGTTGGGCGGAGTCGACATGCAGTTCTGGATGGCAAGGTCGCTGTGGCGCCCCACACCCTTCCCCTCGACCTTCACCGTGAAAGACCAAAGCGTGCACGATGCCTTACCCTTCGTCTTGTGTGTCACGACGCCTCCGCCCTGCGTGCCGGCCTCGTTGCCCGAGCTGGTCGATACCTCGGAAATGTTTTCCAGCGCGGTCGGATTGCCGTCAATCTTGACGCTCTTGCTTCCCTTGGTCAGATCGCTAGCCGACATGTTGTTCACATAGGGTACGGGCACCGGCCCCGTTGGCGGTGGCGGCGGAGACAGACAAACGTCAATCGGGGCGGTCCCGGTGCCCCCGCTACCTTTGTGGAAGAAACCGTTGCCTTCTGCAAAGACCGTGCAGCTCATTGCTCCGACACCTCTGTCACGGCTCTTGCGGCTCTCATCGCTGGCAAGCCATTCGCGGCAAGATCATGGATGTCGACAAAGCTGAATTCGTAGATCTCCCAGTCGTCGCACCAGAAGGCGAGCACCTGCGCATCGCCTTGTGATGCTGGCGGCGCAAGCGCGGCAAGCTTTTCGCTCATTCTTGCAATCGTCCAGGAATCCTCGACAGCGCCCTTGATGAAACCCACGATCGCATCGAACCACGGATCGCCGGGGTCGGGCGGCGGACCCAGCCGCACGACCGCGAACGGATAGCGGCGGCCGACGCGATCCTCGCTCATGCGCCAGGCGCCGGCACAGGCCTGGTCGCCGAAAATTCCGGCCTGGACGATGAAGCGCCAGGCTCGCGGATCGAGTTCACCCCCATCGGGCCGCGCCAGCAATTCCATCGACATCCAGCGGTCCCAGCGCTCAATGAATGTCCGCGGTAGGTTCGCGACGACGAAATCTCCGGTCGCCGGGATTTTGCCGTAAAAGCCAGGCAGGATCATATCTGCGGTGGACATGAGAATTTCTTGAACATTTGCAGGTTGTAGGGGTTTTCGACGCTTGCCGCCTTGAGCTCGAAATCGGCCCACATTCCCTTCGTGCCCAGGCGTAGGCTGTAGACATCAGTCAGCGAAGTGCCTGCGAAACGGCCGCTACGCAGCATTCTCAGCCAGGCCCAGCTGCCGGTCTCGTTGAGGAGGATTTCGGGCGATCCGTCGATCGGCTGGAAGGCGAGTGAGATGACCCCGGTTCCGTCTTTGCCGGGCCATGTCATTGGTTGCGGCCGTGTTGCGTTGTTGTAGTAGACGAGGCTCTGGCCATCGAGATTAAGCGTGACGCGCGTGACGTTTGGAGATAGGTCCTTCGGTTCGAGCGTGAAGCTCATCACCGGTCCGGTCCCACCGGGAAACAGATCGTCGCGGATGTGTCTGGCCTGCTCGAACGCCGCCAGCGCCGAAGCATCGAGGCCGAAATCGGCGCGCCATTTCCATGGTTGGCTGGTCATGTCGACATAATTGATCAGGTGGTCGTTGATGAAACCGTCGATCAGCCCGGCCGGTCCGAACAGCCTGGCGAAATCCCGCACATTGACGTCCACTGCGCTGTCGGCGCTGAAGGGATAGCGGTCGTTCAGCGCAGCCTGGCAGAAAGGCAGTATGTCCGCCCGCCAGATGGCGTTTAGCTCCGAAGTGACCGCCTTCTGGGTCAAGTTGCTGGTGTCACCGGCAATTCCGCCGAGCCAGCTGTTGATGGGATCGGGCAGGATCTGTGCCTGCCTGGCGACCGCGCCCGTCAGCTCGGCGAGGCCGCCTTGCTTCTTGATGGCATCCTGCGGATTGGGGTTCGCCGTGACCGTCTGCAGCACGTTCGAAAGCGCGGTCAGCGCGACGACTGCGGCATCCAGTGCCGGCGGCTGACCGTCAACCTCGGCAATGGTGCTCTTGAGCGGCTTGAAATGTTCGGCCACCAGATTGCCGGTAAGGTCGACCTCGCTTGCCGACCCGGCGCGGGGAAGCAGTTTCGCACCGCTTGTCGCCAGCTTGCCGAGCTTGCCAAGCTTGCCGAGCAGTTTGGAAGCGCCCTTGGCTGCCGTCTTGTCGTCGGCCGGCGCCTCATCGGAGCGCGTCAACTCGGTCTCCTGAACGACCGCGGTCAGCAGCCGCTTCAGGGCTGAATCGGCACTCGAGAGATCCTTCAGATTTTCACTGGCGACATTGAGATCGGGCAACGGTGCGAGCCTCATGTCGCGCAAGTAGCTGTCCCATTGCGCGATATAGTCGTCGTAATAGAGCTTCAGGATATCCTCGGACAGCGCCGAGACCGAGGTTTCGGAATTTTCCGAGCAGCCGCCGGCGAAAACCGCGCGATCGAGCGCCGCCTGAGCGGCGACATCGTCGATGCGGTCGAGAATGACGTCGTGGAAGCCGGCATAAGTGAAGGCTCCGGAAATGCCGACGCGAAGTGTCTTGGCGGAACGCCGCGCAAACACTTTGCCGCCATTGGGGCCGGCAAAATTCGCCGGTATCCATTCCTTGAGCTCCGCCACTGCCGGATCCGCCAGCAACTGCTTGTAGGCACGCGCCGGCAATGAAATCGTGCACACCGTTTTCAGCGCTTCGGCAACCAGGGCCTGGTCGGGCGCGACATAGCTCTCGTCGACCGTCATCCGGCGGATGGCGGCAAGCTGATGCTCTTCGGCATCGGCGGTCGGAAATGGTGCCGCGGCCGCGAATTCGGGCAAGCTGTTCACCCACCAGTTCTGGGCGAAATCGGGATCCATCTGCGACAGACCCGTCATCATGCGATAGGTCTTGAGAGCGCCGAGCATGAAATCCGGATCGCGGATCTGCCGCCACATGGTGGCCTCGAGCAGGGCGACCATGCGTGGCTCGAGAACATTGCGCAGGGCATGGTGATACGTGTCGGTCTGTGCCCGCACCATTTCTGCCGAGGCCGATGGCCCCAGAAGGTCCTGGGCGGCGCCGGGCGGGGCTGTTCGGGCATTCGCGACTGCGTCCATCGCATTGAGCGCAGTGTCCATGGCCGGCTGCTCCACCGATGCCTGCGTTGCGGCAGCCGAGGTCAGCGGCATCTGCAGCGCTTCGAACTGGCCTGCCTGGGCAGAGATCGCATTGCGGTTGTCGTAATAGGACCAGGTGAACACCGCACTGGCCAAGAGCCCCGCTGCCGCACATCCAGCCGCCGCACCCCGCCAGATCCAGGCGCGGCGCCGTTGCGCCAGCGGATCGAATGTACCCAGGCCCGCTTCCTTGAAGATGACCTCGGTGAGCAGGTTCTTCAGGAAGAAGCTGCGTTTCTCGATCCTTGACGCGGGCAGGGCCCGGCGTGGCGGAAGGCCAAAGGAAGAAGACAGCGCCGCGGTCAGCCGGTCGATCGGCGCTCCTTCCTGCGTTGCCGACGTCAGATAGAGCCCGCGCAGCCAGGCAGCCTCTTCATACCGGCTTTCACCGAACATCGCCTCGATCAGCACCTGGATCGGTTCGGACAGACTCGCGAGTTGAGCCGGGAACCGGAAAATCTCGGCACGGGCGGCGAGTTTCTCTTCATCCTCCAGGCGTGGCACAAGCCGCCGCTCGAGTTGCGTCGCCAGCGTCGAAATCTCCCGTTCGACTGTCTTGGCGTCCACGCGCGCATCCAGCGGGAAAGTCGTTCCCCATACCTGCTCGCGCGCGGCGGTGGACAGACCGCCGAAGAACGGTTCGAAACCCTTGATCAGATCGGCCTTGGTCAGCATCAGATAGACTGGAAGGCGGATTTCGAGGCGGTCGTTGAGCTCGGCCAACCGGCGGCGGATCTTGCGGCCGTGTGCCTTGATGGCTTCATCGCCCTCCGAAAGCACGTCGATCGAAAGCGCGACGATCACGCCGTTAAGCGCGCGGCGGCCCCGGTGCTTCTTCAAAAGGTCGAGGAAGCCTAGCCATTCCGCCGCGTCGACGTCGGGCTGGCTCTCCTGCTGGACATAGCGGCCGGCGGTGTCGATCAGAACCGCGTGTTCGGAAAAGAACCAGTCGCAGTTGCGCGTGCCGCCGACCCCCTGCAGGTCGTCGGTGAGGTCGATCGGAAAGTTCAGTCCAGACTGCCGCAACGCCGTGGTCTTGCCGGTGGCCGGCGGCCCGACAATCACATACCAGGGCATTTCGCGCAGAAACTTTCGTCCGCCCAGCTTGCGGCGCTTCAGCTCGGCCATCACCTCGGCGAATTTGGCACCGACGGCCGCAACATTCTCTTCGCCGGGGCTGAGCGGCTTTTCCACCACTGGCGCGGCAATCTCGGCGACGAACATGCGGTTGGCGCGGATCGCCCGGCGCTGGGCAACGATCAGCCAGATCAGCCAGAAGATGACCAGCAGCGCGATGATGACGATGCGCACGTTATCAGAGGCGAACGGTTCGTAGGGACCGACCCTGACGATCGGACCGAACACCCAGATGACCAGGGAAAGCAGAGTGAGGCCGATCAGCGTCCACAGCCAGCGCGCTGTCAGGACCGCCCAGAGGAAGCGCAGGATGAACATCTCACAACCTCTTTTCGACGAGCACCTCGACGCGGCGGTTCAAGGCCCGCCCCTCGCGCGTGCTGTCGGTGGCGACTGGATCGGTTGCCGCGCGGCCCTCGGAATGGACGCGGTCCCGTGGCACTCCGTTCTGGACCAGCATATCGGCAATCGTCTGGGCGCGAGCCTCGGACAGTCGCTGGTTGGTCGACAGCGGATTGGTCTTTTGCAGCGGAACGCTGTCTGTGTGACCGACCACGGTGATGTTTCCGATAAGCTCCTGATTGGCGAGGATCACCTTGGCAAGTGACCCGATCAGCGGTTCGAAGCCTTCGGTCAGTTGTGGCCTCGACGACTGGAACAGTTCGGGGTTGGAGCCCTGGATGATCAGCTTGGCCAGCGAAACGCTCTCGGTGCCGCTGAGGGCGGATCTGAGGTCGGCCGGCGCCCCGGCCTGAAATTCCGGCAAGAGCGCAAAATCCACTTTCTCCGGAGGTGGGGCGTCCACCTTGGGCGACGTGCGGCTGATGTCGCCGCGTGCAGGCGGGGGCAAGGCGCGCACAAGTGCGGACAGCTCGACCGCCTGGCTGCTCAGGCCCATCGAGAGCCCGACATGGATTGCCGTGGCGACAACCGCCGCGCCGAGCGCCATGACCCAGATCGGAACAATGAAGCGCTGCGGCTCGTCGGATGCGATCACGCCTTTCCAGTTTGGCGACAGTGGAGCGCCTTCGGCGTCGGCATCGCGCAGGAAGCGTGCCGCCGCCACGCGAACGGCATTGAGCGAGCGGTCGCCTGACCGGCCGGGCACACGGTATTTGCCGCGGAAGCCGAGCGCCATGCAGTCGTACTGCAGTTCCAGCAATTCGCGATCGCGGTTGGGATGGCGCTCAAGTTCGTCGAGACGCGTGAAGAACTGCGTGCCGGCATCGACATCGCCGCGCAGCATGACCACAAGCGGCTGCCGCGGCCAGGCGCTGGCACCGCCCCATGGCGTGTTCAGGGCCAGATCGTCGAGCAAGGCCGCCACCACCCAGGCCGCCTGGTCGGCGCGCTCCATCGAAGATCCCGCCGACATAGCCGTATCGCGCGCCCGAACCAGTTCTTCGAGCAATCGGGTGCGCAAAGCTTCCGGATTGTCCGGCGCCAGCGCGCTTTCAAGCTCGGGAGCGAATTCGAGCAAGGGCGCGAATGCGTTGACGAGTGCGTTCGGATGGGTGCGGGACCGTTTCACCACCGCGCCGGGCAAGAGTGGCGCCATCGGCCGCGGCATCGGCGCGCCGGTCAATCGAATGCGAGTGCGTTCGCGATCCTCCGACAGTCCGAAAGGATCATCGCGGCTCATGATCTCACCTGTTCACCGAGTAACAGTCCACCTGCGGCTCGCTTGGCAACACGCCCGAAACGCCGATGACGAAGCCGGGGGCATCGAGCAGCGACGCCCAGTGCTCACTTTTCTGGTCCAGCTCGAGACATAACCGATCGCCATCGTAAGGAATCTCGCGCGGCTGGGAATGGAGTGGTTTCAGCGGAATGCCGGGTAAACGCGATTTCCACAGACCCTCGAACTGGTCGGCCGAGCCGACGGTCGCCTGATTGACGAATATCTTGCGCAGCGCGTCCTCCGACAGCTCCGAACCAACCCGGATGACGATCCGGCTGGCCACCAGCAGCTTCGGATTGTCGATGCGGATTTTCCAGACATTGGTCGAATGCCGCATGACCGGCAGTGCACGCGATTTCGGCTCGATGTAACGCAGGCTGAGGATGAGCGAGCGCAGCGCATCCGCCAGAGCCATGTATGCGGGCCCCGGGGCCATATGATCGTAGGCGGGCAACTCGCCCAGCCGCCGCGCGCTCGATCCGTAGGTCGCCATCGAACCGGCGAGCCCGGCAAGTTCCAGGTAAAGCTCGGCTGGATGGAAGACATCCTGCGCCAGCATGTGGGCCAGCCGCGGACGCGCCGCATTGGCGAGATTGAGCATCAGCAGATCTTCGACGCTGCGCCCAGGCCCACCCATGACCATCTTGCCATGCGCTTCGGCGATCTGGTCTAGGCCGGTGACAACTTCCAGCAGCAATTGTCGGTACCAAGCCACAGCGCCGGTAACCAATGTTGGTGGCAGGAAGGTCTCGTCCAGGGAGACGCCGCCATCAGCTCGAACCCCCTTGAGGTCGGCTATCGGCAAGGCTGTATAGCCACCGACCGACTTGCCGGGCGCCAGCAGCAGCGCTTGCGGACGGGCGATTTCGATTTCTTCAGGATCTGATCCGCCCTGGACGGCGTCACGCACCGAAACGATCCGTCCATGATATCGCGCTCCCGAGGCGGCGGCGTGCGCCGGATCGAAGCCGACACCGCCCGGAGGCTCCAGCGGCAAGGCGATCAGCACCGGTCCGGCGCCCGTGTCCGGGGTGACCGGCAGCGGTCGCGGCGCGTCCATCATGTCTGGAATGGAAAAAGGCGTCCCATCCGGAAAGATGCCCCGTGCGGACAGTATCGAAATCTGGCCGGCCTCCAGCGATGCCTGGTCAAGCGTCAGCTGTTGAAAGCCGAACGTATGCAATTGCCCGGCCTGCAATGCGCCGCGCACCGTCGCCTCGAAAAAGCGATCCTGCTGCTGGAAATGCTGGGTCCGCAGGAAAAGCCCTTCGGACCATAGCACCCTGTTTGCATCGCTCATGCCGCTACTCTCTGCATTGAGCTCCCCTTGCCCTGGCCGCTAGGCGGAAATGCCGCCGCTGCCAAGCGTGACATTGATCGTGAATTTTGATCCAGGCGATACCGACTTGGTTGTCCGCCAGTTCCTGCCGCCAGGCTCGCGGATCAGTGCAACGAAGCCCAGCGCCGTCGCGTCCGGCTCGACAGTGATGGTTTTGGACGCGGATTTTCCCGGCCCGACGGAAATCTGATCGGATCCGATGAGATCGCCTGCCAGCGCCGTGCCAGCATCCCCCTGCAGCGCGAAATAGTCGGCGGAATTGAATTTGCCGGTGCTTTTCAGCCGCATCACGAGAACCGTCACCGGCCGGTCGCCGCCACCTGGCCCCGGGTTCATGCCGGCGCCGCCGGTCATGTTGACAGTGATCACCGATGGTTTTGGCGGACCACTCTGGCAAGCCGCAAGCAGCCCTGTCGCGCCCAGGGCAACGACAAATTCCCGTCGATCGATCATGTCTCACTCCTCCTCATATGCATCTCGAAAATCAGCGCCGATTTCACCAAGGAAGCTTTTTTCCGCGCTCTCAGCGATTTCGCGATGGCGTTTCTGGTAAAGCTCCCACAGCTTGGCGCTCCGCCCACCCGAGAGCAGGGTGCCGATCGCGGAATTCGATTTCAGCTCTTCCTCGATCGCTGCCGGGTCAAAACGGTCGATCATCCGCCGCAAGGCGGCCTGTATGCCTCGCCAGGCGCGCACGTGATGTTGCGCAAGATCGCGAACCGCATCGGCGATTGCCGCTTCGCCGGCGAGAAATCCGGGGCTGCGATCAGCGATGAGCGTCACGATGGCGTCATCGACCGTCGGCAGGAACTTGAGCGGATTGACTTCGGAGGGCCCGACCATGGTCTGGGCGACGCGCGCGTTTCCCTTTTCCTCAGCCCGCTTGCGCAGAAGCTGCATCAGGCCTTCCATCATCAGCCGGTATTCGCGACCAAACTTCTCCATTTCCGCGATGCTGTCGCGTCCGGGAAACTCGGCTTCCTCGACACCCATACCGTGCAGGAACGCGGCGCGAAGCGCCATCTCCTCCGGCTGCGCCGCTGCTGGCGGGCGGGCGGCTTTGGGAGCAGCGCCCACACGTGGTGGAGGAGGGGCATCCGCCGGCTGCACCGGCAAATCCCAGGGATTGGCGGATTGGGATGGATTGGCGATGCGCTCGCGCTGTCCGGTCGAACTGGCGCCGTTCGCCGAACTGGGCGCCGCGGCTGGTCCGAAACCAAAATCATCATTGAAATGGGACGGCTTTCCAGGAGTGGCTTCGGCTCCGCGGCTGGGGGACGGCACCGGGTCGAGGCTGAATGGGTCCACCTGGCTCGTCGCGCCGCCCGGTTCGCGATAAGGGGCGGGATTTTTCGACACGGGCGTTGAAACCGGATCGAGGCTGAACGGGTCATCGAAACCGGGCGAGTTGCGCTGGTCGGAGTTGGCACGTTCGAATGCGCCAGGAACCGGCTGCTCGAACGGGTTCGGCAGATCGGCCGGACGTGGCCGTCGCGGCTCTTCCTCGACCTTGGCGGAAAAGAAGTCATCGCGGCCGATGCTCACCGGCGCCCGGGACGCCGGCGGCGCGCGTTCAGGAACCGGCTGGCCGGCTGCGGGTGCTTGAGTGGCTGGCGTTTGCAGGTCGACATGGACGATGTAGTCGCCAAGTCTCAGCCGCATGCCGCTTTGAAGGCGCGTCGACTTACCGGCACCAAGCGGGCTGTCGGAGTCGTTTATGAACAATCCGCTGCTCGACGTGTCGGTGACAAAATATCCATCTCGCCCGCCAGAGATCTTGCAATGCGCTCGCGAAACGAACATGTCGGGATCGTTGATCTGCCAGCCCGCGTCCGCGCTGCGGCCGATCACCAGCTCGCCCTCGTCCAGCCGGGTCTGCCGTACCGCCTGGGTGCGTGGCCCTTGTTCCAGCGTCAGCAGCAGACTCATGCCGCGACCCCCGCCATTTCCGGCCGCCATCCGACGATTGTCCGCAGCCGCATGTCGTCAGCATCGCCCCTT
This sequence comes from Mesorhizobium sp. M0047, assembly GCF_040323315.1. Lineage (NCBI taxonomy): Bacteria > Pseudomonadati > Pseudomonadota > Alphaproteobacteria > Hyphomicrobiales > Phyllobacteriaceae > Mesorhizobium > Mesorhizobium sp. M0047. Next base: position 120,697 of record NZ_JAMYUW010000005.1, read on the forward strand.
TCAGCGGGTCGCGCAAGCCAGGCGGTCCGCCCGAGCTGAACCGATCCGACACGGGGCGGCGGCACAGCTTCACGCGCAAGCACGATGCGCAGGTCGACGTCGAGCGATTCCCCGACCATGTCGCGAACCGCCTGCTTGAACAGTTTGAGCCGCTGGCCACCAGGCAGGAACGCCTTGAACTCCTCGTACCCCAACGGGCCGACACGCAGTTCAATCCTGCTTTGGCGGCTGAAAACGCGCGGGCCGATCGTCGCCCCCTTGCCGAGCCCCGCAAAGGCCTTTGCAAGACGGGTCTGGAGGCCGGTTGGTACTGTTACCCAGGCGGCGATGAATTCCTTGATCTGTACCGGCACCTTGAACGCTTCCGCCAGGAACAGCGTCAGCCGTTCCGGGCCGTCGACCTGATTGGCGAGCGAAGCCGCCTGGCGAAGTTTCACCGTATCGAGATCGGGGTCCTGGGTGCCGGGAAGTCCGATCCCGGCCATGGCTTCAAGCATGGCGCGAATGCGCCCGCCGACCGCGCGTTCGATCTGTACGGCCGGATGCGCATCCGCCCACGCCCGATAGTAGAGGGCGATCATACGGTGCTGCAGAATGTTGACGAAGTCCACGAACGTCGTGTCGCTGGTCAGTTGCGCATCGGCGCCGGCGAACCAGCGTTGCGACAGGCGGTCGAGCACCCAGCGCGTCAGATGCAGCGGCATTGGACCCTCGGGTCCCAACAGACCGAGATTTGCCACCGTGACCCGGGCCGGCGCCCTGCCGCTGGCTTCGCGGAATTGAACCAGATCCCGTGCAGAAAAGGCGAGGCGAACATGCTGGCCAAGCCGTGCCGGCTCACGGTCAGGGCGGCCGGAATGGCCGAACAGACCGCTCCGTTGTTCGAGACGGCGCAGCAGTTCGAAAAAGTCGAACGTCTCGGATAAAACTTCGGCCCGGTTCGGGTCGGGCTTGTCTAGATCAGGTAGCGATTGCCGGGCGTCATCGGCCATAGCACATCCTCCTGCTTCTGCAGCAGCCGCGTGCGGGTTCGCACGAAGCCGTTTATCCCGGCGTGACGGGCAAACAGCCGCGCCAGCAAGGCCGAAAGCAGCAAGGTGCTTTGGCCGGCCAGGACCGATTGATCAACATGCAACGTCACTTCGGTACCGCGTCCGAAGCACATCGGCCCATCGATTTGCAGACGTTCGACGACCGGCTGCGAGTCGATACGCACGATCGAATGCACATTGCGGGCAAGGCTCGGATCGCCGCGATCGGCATAGAGGTCGAGCAGCGCATGCAGGGGGTCGATGCCGCGGCCTTCTTTGGCAAGACTGAGAAAGTTGAGCGCGAGCTGCGCCACCAGCCGCCAGGCGAGATCGTCGGCCCGCGATTCACCGTCGGCCCCAGCCGGCAGTGCCGCGGGGATAGCTGGCTGCGGCGGACGCAGCGCGCCAAGAAGCCTTACAGTTTCGACCGGGTCGCCGGCCTCTAGCGTCAAGGTCGGATTGTCATCGAGGATCGGCAGATCACGATTGGTGCAAAGGGCCATGACGTCGAGACGCTTCAGCGGCCGGGTCGTCGGGCTTGCGAGCGGCCGGGATACGGCCAGGAAAACGTCATCCCCGGTGTAGGACGTGCGGGTCAGGCCGTCGCGGCGCTCCTCTTCCGTCGCCCGGCGTGGGCGCCGCTCGATTGAATAAACCCAGCCACTACCGCGGTTCTGACCCAGGCTGAAGAGTTCGGGGATTTCGGCGTCGTTGCCTTCACTGTCGGCGTCCTCGACGCGGATGACCCGATAGATTTCGAAGTCACGCGCCCGCGTCCGGTCCGCATGCAACACCTGCCGCGTCTTGCGCGCATCGACTTCGACGACGTTGCACTCGCGTTCGAACAGATTGATGATCGGCGTGGCGAAAAGTTCGAAGTCCGCCGGCGTCAGATCGGCCAACTCAGGCGCCGCGCGTCTGAACAGGAAGATGATCTCAAGCCCGGCCGCGCATTTGCGCACGATGGGCTGCAGCCCCGAAAGCCGCGCATAGTGAAAGCGTTCGGGCATCATGAAGTATTCGCGCAGCAGGCGGTACCCTTCGAATGTCGCGCGCGTGCGCGGCATCAAGGCTTCGTCGTCGCTGATGCCGACCATTGCGGGTACCGGCAAGGCCGACAACGGGTTGGTCTTGCCTTCGGGTCGTGCGCCGGCAGCCGTGCAGGCGCCGAAGATCGCGTCGAACAGCAGCGGCGCCTTGGTGCGCCCGGCAAAATAGAGGTCGAGTCGGTCGAGCGCCAGTTCGTCGAGCTTGCCTTTTCCGGTCCGGGCCAGCGTGATGCGGAGCGCCGCCTCGCCGCCGACGCCGCCGATCGGCCCTATGCCGGCCATCGCCATCGCACTGCGATCCTGAAAATAGCTGACCGAAGTAATCCCTATCGGCCACAGGGTCATTTCTTGCGCGGTAGAGAAAGTGCAGCGTGTCGACAGGCCGGACTGCAGGCTGGAAACCAGCCGCGTGTTGCGCTTGACGACGTGGCCGGCGAGCATGGTCTGGACCTGCTGGCCGGGTCTCAACACCACCATCGCCGTCGCCGGCGCCGGCGTGACCAGATCGGGATAGAGGACATCGAGGACGCTGCGGGAAAATCGCGAGCGCTCGGCGTCGATCTTCAGCCGGGTGCGCGCGGCGAGGAAGGCGACGCCGTCCAGCAGCCGCTCGACATATGGGTCCGGACACGGGACCGTGTCGAGGGAAAGGTTGCGCGCCACTGCTGGATGCATGTCGGCGAATTCCGCTGCGAGGCCACGGATATGGGTCAGTTCCTCCTCGTAATATTCGACGAAGACTCGATCCATCTCAGGCGTCCCTAATTTCGGTCCGCGCCAGGCCGTTATCGAGATTGATCGTGGTGCGCAGGCGCATGCGTTCGGGCGTCGGCGTCATGATCAGCACGGCGTCTATCTCGATCTTCAGGCCAACGGTTTTGTCGCCGAGCGTGACCGTAACCTTTGTTGCGTTTTCCTTCAGGCGAGGCTCGAAGGTGGCGAGCACGGTGCGGATCTCACGCGCCAGCACGTCGCGATCGAAATCGCGGGACGAGCGGCCCGAGAAGGAAGGTACGCCATAATTGACCACGCTTCGGCGGACCTCCGGAAAATCGGCAAGCGAAGGGGGATTGTCCGAAACCTGTTCATTTTCCAGATCGGAAAGAAGCGGCGTGGCCTCGAAGCGCTCCGTGTTGAAGAGCGCCTCGATGTCACGTCGTACCGCTTCCCTGAGCACTCGGGCCGATACCACCACGCCACGGCTTTCGATCTCGACGCGGTGCTGGGTCTGAAAGGCCAATCGATGCAGACGGCGTTTCTGATCCGGTGTCAGTTCCGTATCGGCGTCGATGGCCCGCGTGCTGCCGGCAACGAGTGTGTCGAGGCGGTCCGCGCCAAGCTCGTCGAGCAGGAAATGGCGCAGCCCTTCTATTTCCGAGGTCAGACCCGGCAGGTCATTGACGAGGCGATCCCAAAGCGATGGCTGGACGGCTTCGCTTTTCGCCCGCAAGCTACCGGTGGTCTGCCGCTTGCCCGCGCCGGGCTGCCGAACCTCACTTGCCGACATAGACATCCATTTCGGCTTCATCGTTGCCGTCATAGACGAACTTGATCTTCTTGTAGGCGAAGCTGACTTCTTCCTGGATCAGGTCTTCCTCATCCTCGGCCTGCGACATGTCGTATTCCATGACGAAGGCGTCATTCAGTGTGATGACCAGATAATCCTTACTTTCGCCATCGATGGTCCGGCGCGCCGAAAACACCACTTCATCAAGGGCCTTGTTGTCGAACAACGCCTTTTTCAGATAGGGCGAGGATTTGTCGTAGTGTTTGGTGAACTTGATCATGCCCATGTTCACGCGGCCACGGCGTGAGATCGAATTCGGATCATAGGGGGCGACCATCTTGTAGTCGACGCCATGAATTTCGATCTCATCTTCGTGCCCGTCGCGGGTGCTGGGGCCTTTGATATCGGGAACCTTCAGAAAGCCATCAATCTTTGTAGTCGTGGGCATTGTGTTTCTCCACCGCGTTCAAAAACCAGGATGTTGTTGCTGCAAATCAAGTCTTAACGGACGGTAGTTCCGACACCAGTCGGAGCGAGGCGTTGATGCCCTCCAACTGGTAATGCGGGCGCAAATAGAAGCGGGCATTGTAGTAGCCCGGCCGCCCCTCCACGCTGTCCACCTGAACCTCGGCGGCGGCAAGCGGGCGCTTGGCGCGCGCCTTGTCGTCGGCAAAGGCCGGGTTGGCCAGCACGTATCGGTTGATCCACTCGGTCAACCAGATCTGCATGTCGGAACGCTCCTTGAACGAGCCGACCTTGTCGCGCGCGATGGCCTTGAGGTAGTGCGCAAAGCGCGAGACCGGGAACAGGTAGGGCAGGTTGGCGCTCAGCCGCTCGTTGGACTGCGCATCGGGATCGACCAGCCGCCCCGCTCGCGTCTCGTCGTCCTGCAGCGAGTGGGCCCCGATGAAGGCCGCGAGATCGGTATTCTTCCGGTGCAGGATGGGCATCAGGCCAAGCTTGGCCAGTTCCGCCTCGCGCCGGTCGTCGATGGCGACTTCCGTCGGACATTTCATCGCGATAGAGCCATCATCGGTCGGGAAGCTGTGTACCGGCAGGTTGAGCACCGTGCCGCCATTCTCGACGCCGCGGATCTGCGTGCCCCAGCCAAACAGCTTGTGGCTGCGGTTGATGTTGACGCCCATCGGGAAGGCGGCGTTCATCCAGACATATTTGTTGTGGTCGCCCTGCACCTCTTCCTCGAAGGTGAAGCCCTTCACCGGAACGGTATCGGTGCCGTAGGGCAGCCGCGCCAGGACGCGGGGCATGGTCAGGCCGATGTAGCGAGCGTCCTCACTCTCGCGCAACGACTGCCACGAGGCATAGGCCGGGTTGGAGACGATCTGCTGCAGATCTTGCGGGTTCGGCAATTCCTGCCAGCTGTCCATGCGGAACAGGCGCGGCGAGGCCGCCGCGATGAACGGCGTGTGCGCCGAAGCGCAGATGCCCGAGATGTTGCGCAGCAGGCCGACGTCGCGCGGGTGGTTGGAAAACTCATAGGCGCCAATCACGCAGCCGATCGGCTCGCCGCCCAGCATCGAATACTCGTCTGTATAGACTTTCTTGAAGATCGGGCTCTGATCCCACATCTGGCCTTCATAGTCTTCAAGCGTATCGGCCAGCTGTTCCTTGGAAATGTTCATCACCCGGATCTTCAGCTTCTGATCCGTCTCGGTGTTGTTGACAAGATACCAGAGGCCACGCCATGTGCCTTCCATTTCACGCACTTCCGGCGCGTGCAGGATCTCGTTGACCTGGGTCGTCAGCATCTTGTCGATGCCGGCGATCAGCGATTTGATCGACTTGATCGCATTGGACGAGATGGTCGTGGTGTCGGAACGGGACTGCGCCGCGAGCGCGAGATTGCGCACGAGTTGCTGCAGCTTCTCGCTGTCGTCCTTCTTGACCTTGAAATCCTTCTCGAGGAGTCCGCTGAATTCTCCAAGGTCTATGGCCTCGGCCTCGGCGGCGACTGCGGCGGTCTTTTGCTGTTCGGCCATGATTTATTCCCCAACCTTGTCGTCATCCGACAGTGCCTGGTTGGCGATCTTGCCAAGCAGCGGTTCGTTGTTCAGAAGCTGCGCGATGCGTTTTTCGGCATCGACGCGGCCGTCCATGAAGCCGAGCAATTCCTCGAGCTGACGACGCATCTTGAGGATCTCGGCCAGTTGCGGAACTTGCTCGGCGATCTTGTCCGGGGCGAAATCACCCATCTTGCTGAAGGTGAGATCGAGCGCCAGTTCTTCGTCGCGCTCCTGGCCTTCGGCCTGTGGCAGGGTATTCTTCACCCGGGCTTTGACGCGGGGCCCGAGCGCCTCCATGAATTTTGGGAAGCGGTTTGCGTCGGTCTCGACAAAGGAGCGGTCCAGCACCGACTTTGACGCTTCCTTGGTTTGCGAAGCACCGGCAAGGTCGGCCATCACGCCCATGACAAACGGCAGTTCGATCGTCGTCGGGCTGCCGTAGGTTTCCACATCGTAGGCGATCTGCACTCGCGGCGCGCGGTTTCGTTCGATGACCTTCGCTTTGCTTTCGGCTGGCATGTGTTGTTACCTTTCATCCTTCTGAGCCGTCTTCTTGGCATCGGGAACGCCGGCAAGCAGCCTGAATTCCTTCAGCCCAGACGGGGCGAGATCTTCCATCAGTTCAACGAAATCCATATGCACCATCCGGCGTACGCGCCGAGCCAGGTGCGGAATCGGGCTCGACGGTTCGGTGCGGTCATAGAAGGCGACGACGAGGTCGAGGCATTTCACCACGTCGTCGCGCGAGGAGATCCGGTCGGGAAGCCCCGTGCTCGGCTCCGCGTAGCTTGCCATACTTGCCATCGCATCGGCTCCATGACCGTTTCGAGCAGGCGTTGCCGGTTCCGCCGGCATCGGCGTGGCCGCGCCATTCGTCACCGCGCCGGCTGCCGAATTCCGTTCGAGTGTCGTCAGCAAACGCTGCAGGAACCGTTTTAAGTCCGGAACGGGAGCGCCGCCGCCGCCGAGACGAGCGTTGAGCGCGGCCTCGACCGCATCGAGTGCCGCGATCGTTGCCCGGGCGTCAGCGATGAGCTGGAGCATCTCCGCATTGGCCTGATCAATCTGGGCCGCACATCCGGCACGCACCCGATTCAGGAGTTGTGCGTGCGCACTGACCAGCGCGGCCTTCTCCGCCGCATTCAACCCCGAGGCGGCCTCCTGGAGCATGACACGGTCGTCGAGCGCACCCTTTTCCAGATCCTTGCCCTGAATCGGGCCGATCGCGCGCGGCGCGAAGAACGTCATTCGCCGCAGGTTCGCCAACAACCCGTCCTGACCATTCTGCAGGTCGAGCAGCGCATTGATACGGCGCAGGGCGGCATCGCGTGGCGAAGCGTTGGGCCGCAGTGCCGGATGCATGGTTTCCCAATGCTGATCGAAAGTCTGCGCAATGAGAGTCAGACCTTGCGCCAGCCCGGCCAGCCCTTCTTCATTGGCCAACGCGCGCGTGACGATGACGAGCAGGCGCAGGTCCCGACCATGCGCGCGCAACTCCTCCGCCTTTGCGAGCACCGCAGGCCAGTCGACCGGAATGGTGCTTTGCGAGGCAGCCTTGTTGTTGCCGTCGTGGACGACTTTGATCTGGGCTTCCGTCAGGCGCTCCAGCTCATGAAAAGCTGGGTCGTTGCGCAAATCTTCCCCGGACGGATTCTCACCGTCGAGCGAAGTAAGCCAGAGTGCGAGATCAATCACACCAACCCCCAGCGAAGGCCCTCAAACCAGATGTGACCCGACGTTATCACACCGCTGCACTTTACCACAATTCAACGACTGCTCAAAAATTAACAGAAGCTAAATGCAACCGCCTCCGAATGCTGACATCCGTAGCATGATTGCCGATCCTGCATGAGAAATGTATCGCGCAAGGGCCCAATTCCGTGATTGTTTGCAGCCGGCGGTGCAGGACGTCCATAAACGCAATAAGCTGGCTGGACCGGTCTTCGAGACCTCGTCCATCACGCACTTTGTCAAGTGGCGGCTTATGTGGCAGGTTATCGGCTGGCAGATTGCAGGAGCACGTTCGATGGAACAGCGCCGGTCGTCGCAGAGCTTCAAGCGCAAGGAACTGGTCGGCAAGCTCAATCCTGTCGGTGTGCGAGCCTTCAAGGCCGCCGCCGACACCGCCAAGCTGCGCGGCAATCCTTACGTCGAACTCGTCCACTTCATCGAGCAACTTGTGCTTTCCGACCGCTCGGATGTGCAGATGATAATCGCCGATGCGGGACTGGATGCGAGCCGGCTCACAGCCGACATGACCCGCGCCGTCGACAAGCTGCCATATGGCGCAACGTCGATCGAGGAATTTTCCGACCATATCTTTCATGCCATCCAGGAAGCCTGGAACCTGGCAACGCTGGAATTCGGCGTCGAGGAAGTCCGTAGCGCACATGTTCTCCTTGCCTGCCTAAAGACGCCGGTGCTGGAAGGCCTGCTGTCGAAGATCAGCGGCGAGTTTGACAAGGTCGACGCCGCCGCGGTCATCCAGCGCTTTGCCGACGTAACTGAAGGGTCGCTCGAAGCCGGGGCTGCGCCGTCCGCTACCGCCGCCGAGACCCCGCCGAAGCGGGCACTGGGCGGGGATTCGGCGCTGGCGAAATACGCCACCGACCTGACCCAGCGCGCCCGTGACGGCAAGATCGATCCGGTCGTCGGCCGCGATCCGGAGATCAGGCAGATCGTCGATATCCTGATGCGACGCCGGCAAAACAACCCGATCCTGACCGGCGAGGCCGGGGTCGGCAAGACGGCGGTCGTCGAGGGCTTTGCCTTGCGTATCGCTGAGGGCGACGTGCCGCCCACGCTGCGGGATGTCAGCGTGCGCATGCTCGATGTCGGATTGATGCAGGCGGGTGCAAGCGTAAAGGGTGAGTTCGAAAAACGGCTGAAGGCAGTCATCGATGAGGTCCAATCATCCGAAACGCCGGTCATCCTGTTTATCGACGAGGCCCACACGCTGATCGGCGCCGGCGGCGCGGCTGGAACTGGCGACGCGGCCAATCTCCTGAAACCGGCGCTGGCGCGCGGTGAGCTCCGCACAATCGCGGCAACGACCTGGGCCGAATACAAGCAGCACATCGAAAAAGACCCCGCGCTGACCCGCCGTTTCCAGGTAGTAAAGATCGACGAGCCGTCGGAGGCGGTGGCCGTTCTCATGTTGCGCGGGGTGGCCGGCGTTCTGGAGCAGCACCACAAGGTGCAGATACTCGACGAGGCGATCGAGGCGGCGGTTGGCCTGTCGCATCGCTACATCCCGGCACGGCAACTGCCGGACAAAGCGGTAAGCCTTCTCGATACCGCTTGCGCCCGTGTCGCCATATCGCAGCACGCCACGCCGGCCGAGGTCGAAGATATCACGCGCCGCCGGCAGGCGCTGGAGGTCGAGCGCGGCATCATCGGTCGCGAGGCCGCGATCGGCATCGAGGTGGCTGAGCGGCAGGCACGGGTCGACAACGGGCTTGCCGAAAACGAAGTCAAGCTGGCCGCCGCGCAGCAACGTTGGGATCGCGAAAAGGCACTTGTTGCCGAAATTCTCGAATTGCGCGCCAGGTTGCGCGGCGAAGGCGTACAGCTCGATGCGGTAGAGACACCGCAGACGAATGTCGAAACGGCAGGCGCCAACGCAGTTGAAGCTCAGCCGCCCAAGACCGAAACGCCTGAGATGAAAACAGGCCGGGCTGACGTGGAGACACCGGCGACTGCCGCTGCCCCTTCATCCGATCCGGCCGCCGATCTCGCCCGGTTGCGCGAACTGATGACTGAACTGGCCGAGGCGCAAGGCGAGACTCCGCTGATCCTGCCATCGGTCGACCGCAACGCCGTGGCCGCCGTGGTCCAGGACTGGACGGGCATTCCGACCGGACGGATGCTGTCGAGCCAGACCGAGAAGGCGCTTAAGCTCGCAGCCACTCTGTCCGAGCGCGTGGTCGGGCAGGATCACGCCATGGAGATGATCGCCAAGCGCGTGCAGACCAGCCGCGCCGGGCTCGGCGCGCCGGAAAAGCCAGTCGGCGTGTTCCTGCTTTGCGGCCCCTCGGGTGTAGGCAAGACCGAAACTGCATTGGCGTTGGCCGAAACGCTCTATGGTGGTGAGCAGAACCTGATCTCGATCAACATGTCCGAGTTCCAGGAGGCACATACGGTCTCTACCTTGAAGGGCGCTCCGCCCGGATATGTTGGCTACGGCAAGGGCGGCATCCTGACCGAGGCGGTTCGCCGCAAACCTTATTCGGTGATCCTGCTCGACGAGGTGGAGAAGGCGCATCCCGACGTGCACGAAATCTTCTTCCAGGTTTTCGACAAGGGGATGATGGACGACAGCGAGGGCCGCCGGATCGACTTCAAGAACACGCTGATCCTGCTCACCTCCAATGTCGGCTCGGAGGTCATCATGGACCGCACCAAAAATGGCACGCTGCGGGCCGGGCTCGAAGATCTGGACACCGCGTTGCGCAGCCCGTTGCTGAAGGTCTTCCCGGCGGCCTTCCTCGGCCGGGTGGTGACCATTCCTTATTATCCGCTCTCGGATTCGATGATCGAAGCAATCACCCGTCACCAGTTCGGCAAGATCGCACGCCGGCTGCGAGCAACCAACGATGCGGAATTGGTGATCGGCGACGGTGTCATCGATCTGGTCAAGGCCCGCTGCACCGAGATCGAATCCGGCGGCCGGATGATCGATGCCATCCTCACCAACACGCTCCTGCCGGAACTCAGCCGCGGCGTGCTGAACCGCTCGCTCGAGGGCGAAAAGATGACAAAAGTAACCGTCGGCGCCTCCAAGGAGGGCTTCACGTATTCCTTCGAATAAGAATGTTGATGACGATTTGCTTCGGCGTCTCTTGCATAGGCAGGCCGAGCCAGCCGGCTCGACCATCTTTGAAGGCATGGGAGACCTGCCTACCGCTCCATCTCGCGCCAAAGGGCGAGTTTGTGTGGCGTGATTGACCTACTGACGGTACTTTTCGCACCGCAATAGTGATGACGTCGAGACGCTTCAGTGTGCAAAAATTGCCCGATTGGTCCCGATAGTTGGTAAAACCTTGGAACATTTTTTGCGGCGATTTTCCCTTTAAAAACAAAAGACCATGACGAGGAGGCCCTCGAACGGACTTCCCAGATCGCATGGCGCCGCGTGGCCACCTTCATTCACCTGCCGGCGATCACCGCGAGCAATGCTACCCAGCAAATGGTGCCGATCGAACCGGCATTGCTTCAAGCCTCGCTGGAGCTGGACGAGAGACAATCATGAGAACCACAACCCTGATCCATCGCAACACACGCCCAGTCCGCCGCGAAGGCGCAACGCATCTCTTCGCCGTCGGACAGGCTGTCCGGCTGAAGAGCGGCATCGGCGCGTAAGGGTTAGGAGCTGGTAGGGGCTTTCGAGCACCGGCCAAGCGGACCAAAAATCCGCTGCCAGAACAAGCCAACAGGCTGGCCGCCCGGACTCAAGGTGCGATCGTGGAAGTGTCCCGATGGCAAGGCCGCCGGCGCGACCGCAGGCCAGGTGTTCTTTACACGGCCAGGCGAGCCGGGAACATTATTTCCCGCCAATGCGTTTCAAGATCCTGCAAGGGACGATTTGTTTTGGAGGCTGAATATGCGCGGCTTCGAATTGATCGATCTGCTTTACGTGGTCGAGGGTTGCAAGCGCGATCGAGTGGTCGGAAGTTTCGTGTCGATGGCCGAAGGCGTGGAAGAGTTGCGTGTGCTAACCGGCGATTTCGTGTCTCCGGATGATCTGATGGCAAATGCACTCTCAACAGTAGCGCTTGCGCGAGGCTGCTCGGTTTTATTCGATGAACAGGCAGGCTGAAATCGCTCAAGGCCGCCCCTCCGTCAACCCGATGCTCCATCTCACGTAGCAGCACATCCTTTTGCCGCAATAGGTCTTCGGTGCGGCCGAGGAGTTCTTCCTTTTCGCGCTCGATGACACGCCGCGCCGTTATGTCGTTGAAGGCGAGCAGGATGGTGACGGCCGAATTGTGGTCGTAAAGCACCTTTCGCGCGTTGAGCAGCATCGTGCGCTGGCCGATGTTGGGGAAATCATACTCGACCTCGAAGCCGTCCATGGCAGTCTTCTCAGGGATGATCGTCTCCAGGAGCAGGCGCAGTGCCGGAATATCCCACTGGCCGTCGCCTAACGCAGGGCGCCGTGTGTCTCTTCGGGGTCGACCTTGAAGATCTGATAGAAGGAGCGGCTGGCCGCCAGCACACGAAACTTTTCGTCGAGGACGAGGAACGGTTCGGCAATAGTGTTGACGATGGCCTGCGCCAGCGTCTGCGCGTCCTCGATATTCTCAATGGGGCGGAACAAGCTCAAAGCCGATCTGAAGGCGCCTTCGCCTCCTCTTCGGCCACTTGTTACACACTTGCCACTTCGTGTCGTGAATTGAATCGAACCAGCGCGTCACGACAACGTGCCAGTCGGACTGTTCGGTCGGAACCTGCAAGCGCGTAAAGCTGCTACGTTGCGCGCCAGCTAAATATGCCCGATCATGGCGCGCGGGCGAGGCTAGGTATTCAATGGCGGCAAATCGTCGAAACGGCATTTACCCATCAGAGCTCGGCTTGGCGGGCATTCTTTCCGCAGCCAACGCCCGTCCGCGCACCTCATTGCCCACCGTCGCCACGATCGTGACAGCGGTTGCGGCGCTGTATTTCGGGCGCGAAGTGTTCCTGCCGATCGCCATTGCGCTGCTTTTGACCTTCGCGCTTGCGCCCGTGGTGTCGGCTCTGAAGCGCGTCGGCATTCCCCGCCTTCCCGCTGTCATCGCCAGTGTGTTCGGTGCCTTCGCGGCACTCGCTCTGTTCTCTTTCATTGCCGCATCGCAGGTTAGCGAACTGGCGCAGAACATCCCGGTCTACCAGACAAACATCCTGACCAAGATCCGGTCGCTCAAGGAAACCGGGGCAGCAGGAGGGATCATTGCCAGATTGAGCCAGGTGATCGAGCGCGTCGGGCAGGAGATCGACCTGCAGGATTCGTCGCCGCCCGCCGCCGACACGCCCAGGCGAGAGCCCGTGCCGGTCGAGATCATCGCGCGAGAACGGCCGCTCGAGTTCCTGCAGAACCTCATCGGCCCGTTGATCAGCCCGCTGGCCTCGGCGGGTCTGATCATCGTTGTCGTCATCTTCATGCTGCTGGAGCGGGAGGATTTGCGCGATCGTTTCATCCGCCTTGTCGGTTATGGCGATCTGCACCGCACCACCCAGGCGCTGCAGGATGCCGGCAAACGCGTCGGCCAGTATCTGCTGATGCAGCTGGTCGTCAACATCGTCTATGCCATACCGATCACCATCGGGCTCTGGATTGTGGGCATCCCCAATGCGTTGCTGTGGGGCCTACTAGCGCTGGCGCTGCGCTTCGTCCCCTATATCGGGCCGGTCATCGGCGCGCTCCTGCCACTGTTGCTGGCGCTGGCGGTAGCGCCCGGCTGGTCGCTGGTGCTGTGGACCGCCGGCCTGTTCGTGGTGATGGAGTTGCTCACCGGCAATGTCGTCGAACCCTGGCTCTATGGCTCGCGCACCGGGCTCTCGCCATTGGCCATCATTGTCGCGGCGATCTTCTGGACCTGGCTGTGGGGGCCGCTCGGCCTGATCTTGTCGACGCCGCTCACCGTCTGTCTGGTCGTGCTGGGCAGGCACGTGCCGCAGTTCGAATTCCTCGACGTACTGTTCGGCAACGAGCCGGTGCTCGAACCGCATGCCCGACTTTACCAGCGACTGCTGGCCGGCGACCCGGAAGAGGCCACCGACCACGCCGAGGAGTTGCTGGAGGAGAAATATCTGGTCGAGTTCTACGACCAGGTCGCCATTCCCGCTTTGTTGCTCGGCGAGCAGGATCGTGTCCGCGGCGTGATGGACGACCAGCAGAGACGGCAGGTGGCGGCCAGTGCGCTGACGCTGGTGGCAAACCTCGACGACAGCGCACACGAAGAAGCGGCCGAAGAGGATGAACCGGCCTCCGCCGGGGACGGCAAGACGGCTGCGGGAGAAGAAACAGCCGGGGAGGGCAAGGAAGCCGAGGACGACATCGGACTTCCTGATGGCGTCGGCATATCAGTGCTATGTGGCGGCGGGCGCGGCGAACTCGATGATGCCGCCGCTGCCATGCTGGCGCAGGTGCTCGAAGTCAACGGTGCGACGGTGTCGAAGGCGGGATTCGCCGACATGGAACCGGCGAGCATCCGCCGGCTCGATCTTGCCGCTGTCGATACCGTCGTTGTCGGCTTCCTCAATCGCGATTCCGTCAAGCACGCCCGCTTCCTGGTGCGCCGGCTGAAGCGCGCCAGGCCGGCGCTCAGGGTTGGCATCGCGTTCTGGTCGGAGGCCGGCAACGACGATAGCCAAGCGGCGGCGGCACTGGCCGGCGACATCAATGCCGATTTCGTTGCTCATAGCATCGCCGATGCAGTGCGTGGCGCTCTGTCCAGCGCGCCGCCGGTCGCGCTCAAGCTTACAGCCAAGCGTCGCTTGCGCCGGCAGCCGTCGTTGGCGAAGAAGGCGCCGTTGGCGGTTGCAAGATGAGGCCGCGGTGACGGCGACGGCAGGGCACGTATCGTGGCGCAGGTCACCGATCCCGGCGAGGGCCAGCGGTCTCGCAAACAGCTGCCCGGCATCAGAACGGCGAACGAAGAACCGACCTCACAGCCAATGGCCCAGGCATCTTGTCATCCAGCTCGAACTCGTCAAGGACAGTATGGTAGCAGGCCCAGGCGCAGTTCGACTATATCGTCGATCAACTCGACGCTTTGGGCATGCTCTATATCCATGTCGTAGAGGGCGCCACGGGCGGATCGCGCGATGTCGCGCCGTTCGACTTCGGATCGCTCCGCCAGCGCTTCAACTCGCCAATAACGGGCTATGACCTCGAACTCGCGGCGTCGCGGCTCGCCGAGGGCAAGGCGGCCTCTTCGCCTTCGGGCGCTCGTTCATCGCCAATCCCGACCTTGTGGAACGGCTGAAGACGCGTACGCCGCTGACGGAGTTCAACTCGGCGACGCTCTATGGCGGCGGCTCCGCTGGCTACACCGACTATCCCGCGATCGCCGCCTCAAGCCGCCCATGAAAGCAGACGATCGGCTTGGGCTGCATGATGTCCGGGTTTGCCCCAAAGGGACAAAGGGGCATCAAATCAGGCGATTGCTTTCCGCAATTTGGCGCGCCCGCCGCACCGTGCCGTCGGTGTCCGCGGACCTTCGTCTTGACGCTTCGTCGGTTCTGATCGTCAGCCGCTTCGACAGGATTTTTCCGGCTTCGACGATCGGCTTGACAAGTATGGCAGGCGCGTCCGGGGTTTTCATATTCCTCATGCGTGTTGTCCTTTTAGGAAAGAATGAAAGGGAGAGCGGCTCCCGTACTTCGCTCGGCGGCAAAGTTAAGGTCACACGATCCAGGCCAGCAACGCCGGATCAAAATCGGAGTTGCCGGTATAGTCGAGGATCAAATGCGCGGCGTATGCCTGCCACTGATCCTCGGAGAGCTGCATTTCAATGACCGGTGTTCTGAAGGCGTCGCGCAGGATATTGCAGTCAAAAGTCGAAATCGCATCGGCCGAATGGTCATTGTCCACGATGCAGCGCCCGTTGAGGGCGGGAGTACGATCGACACTCTCGAGCGCCGGTGCCCAAGTTCTGTGGCCGGCGACAACGGACTGTACACCCCCGACAGGTGCTTAGCGAATCATTCGGGCGAATTTGCTCGGCGGCGCGTCAGCTGAGCGGCCGGCCTGATCCCGCCGCCTACCTGTGCCGAGGTCCAATACGAACTACCGATCGGGCGAGTTGGGATGTTCATTCGTGTGATAGCCGCGAGACCATGAAATCCGCGATCGTTCGGCAGCTCTGCTTGGTGCAGAACCGCAACTCGACGGAGACATTCTCGTGAAAGCCTACTCATCACCCCGGCCCTGCAGCGTTGCCGATCGTTCCGCTCTGCGCGAGGCGAATGTCTGCTTCGATGGCGAGTGTGTCGACTTCAGGTCGAGGCGATCATGAGCCGAGCCCGCAAGATCGCACTCGTCATCGTTGCCCTTATGGTGGTTCCGCCGGCAGCGATATGGGGCTGGCAATGGTTCACGATGGGCCGATTCGAGGAAGCGACCGACAACGCCTATCTCCGCGGAGACACTACCAATATCGCTCCCAAGCTGGCGGGCTATGTCGTCGAAGTCGATGTGGACGACAATGCCAGCGTTGCAAAGGGGGCTGTTCTCTTTCGCATCGATGACAGCGACTACAAGGCCAAAGTGATCCAGGCGAAGGCCAACGTCGCCGCCCGGCACGCGGATATCGCCAACATCGGCGCGACCCGGAAACTTCAGGACGCGTTGATCGCGCAGGCTGAGGCGCAGAAGCAATCCGCCACCGCTGACCTGCAGTTCGCGCGCGCCAACCTGAACCGCTACGTGACGCTGCAGAAGAACGGGACAGCAAGCGATCAGAAGCTGCAGGATGCACAGGCTGGCCATGACAAGGCACAGGCATCCCTGGACGGCGCAGAAGCCAATCTGTTGGGTCAAAAGCTGAAACTCGACGTTCTCGACGCACAATTGTCCGGCGCGCAAGCAGCCCTGGCGCAGGCGCAGGCAGCGCTCGATCTGGCTATGCTCGACCTGGACAACACAGTCGTGAGAGCTCCGGTCGAAGGGATCGTTGGCAATCGCCAGATCCGTGTCGGCCGCTATGTCACTCCGGGAGCGGCAGCCTTGGACATCGTTCCTGTCAACGACGTCTGGGTCGTCGCCAACTTCAAGGAAACCCAGCTGAAGCAGGTGCAGATCGGTCAACCTGTCCGCGTCAGGGTCGACGGATATCCAGATCTGGAAATCGCTGGTGTTGTCGACAGCTTCGCACCCGGCAGCGGTGCTGCATTCAGCTTGCTGCCGCCGGACAATGCGACTGGAAACTTCATTCGCGTTGTCCAACGCGTGCCTGTCAAGATCAGGATGAAGCGCAACCCGTTGCCCGGCCGCCTGGTTCCGGGGCTCTCAGCGCGCGTTGCCATCGCCGTTAATGCCCAGGATGCCGCTATTGCGCTGGAAACGCAGCCCCGCGGAACCGCGAACGGACGCTCGCTACAGTGACGCGTCTCGCTGAAGAAGCAGCCATGCAGCATCATCTCGGCGCACCGTTGCGCGCCTCGCTCATGGCGACAGGCATTGTGCTGGCCGCCGTCATGGACGCGGTCGCATCCACTGCTCTGTCCATCGGCCGGATCGACATGCTTGGCGACACCTACGCAACGCCGGACGAACTGGCGATGGCCGACGTTGTTTTCATCGCTGCCAAACTGACGGTTTTTCTTGTCGCGCCGCTTTTTGTCAGGGCAGTCGGGCCGACCGCCTGTTTGCGCGCAGGGATCGTCGCCCTTTTGCTCGCATCCGCGGCAATGACGTTCTCGGTTGACCTCACCTGGATTGACATCTGCCGCGTTGTCCAGGGGCTGGGCGGCGGCACAATTCTCGTCGCAGGTCAGACTCTGCTGTTCTTCCGGTTCCCGCACAGAAATCAGCCGGTCGCCCAGGCAATTTTCGCTGTAGGCGCCGTGATGGCTCCGGCGGCCGTTACGCCTGCCCTGGAGGGCTGGCTCGTCGACCATCTCACCTGGGACTGGATATTCCTGAGCAACATTCCCCTCGGCATCGCCTCCCTTGTCCTTCTGGGGACGGACGGCGACCGGACCTACTGGCGGGAAATCAGGCTTCCTGTCCTTCAGATCTTGTTGCTTGGCCTGGGCGCCGCGCTTTTGACCTACGTCCTGCTGCAAGGCAACAGGTTCAACTGGTTCGACGACACGGATATCACCCTGCTTACCACCATCGGTGTCGTGGCCGTCGGCTTTCTGGCTATTTGGGAAACCGGTTTCCGTTCAGAACGCTCACTGCTGGCTGTTTCGCCACTCGGTAGTCCGGACTTCCGTTTTGGCCTGCTCGTCAGCATCATCGCGGGCTTTGCTCTTTCGGGCAGCGCCTATCTCATCCCGGCTTTTGCCCTCAATGTCCTCGGTTTTACGGCCACGGGCGCAGGAGTGCTTCTGCTACCCAGTGGGGCCGCACTCGCGCTGGGGCTTCTGTTCGCTGGCTTCGTCATCGAAAAGACCGGAATTCACCCGATTGCGCTTGTCCCGTTTGGTGTTTTGCTCTTCGCCGGAGCCATGTGGCTCCTGTCCGGTTCGACCAGCGCGAGCGGCTCACCGGACCTGAGCCTTCCTTTGTTTCTGCGGGGATTCGGCTTGGGTCTTCTGTTCGTGGCGTTGACGCTGGTTACGCTGCGGGGACTTGCCGCCGATGCGCTGCCGTTCGGCATCGGCCTGTTCTGCTTCGGCAAACAGGTGGGCGGTATGACCGGAACAGCCCTTTTGCAAACGTACATTGATCATCAAAATATCCACAACCGAACCATACTGGCTGCCCACCTCGTGAATGGCGACGCGGCCGTGGACCAGCGCCTGCGGGCCACCGCGAACGTTCTGGTGACAAACGGTATGGACAGTGCCACGGCGACGAAGGCCGCGCTCCCCCTTTTGCAGCGCGCGCTCGAGAGGCAGGTCGCCACGATCTCCTTCGATGAAGCTTTCTTCGCGCTTGTCGTGCTGTTCGCGATCGCTGCCCCCTGTCTCATCCTGGCCAAACAATTCCTCGGCAGCCGAGCCGCTCGGCCGAACCGAACAGGCTTCAAACCCCAGCGCCTCTAGGCCATATACAGTGGAACTTATGTTTGCCGGCAGGGCTCGGGATTTATAGTGCGAGCGGTGTCGACCGGACGAGATAGGCTGGAGGATGCTGGGCATTGCGGGTTCGCTGTACAGCAGACAAAGCGGCACGCGACATGAACTGGCCGTATCGTCCAGTCTCCTCGCGATGCATGGATTTCCATGAGATGCGGCTGGGGCGCGGCGGGTTTATTATGGGCTGCGAGTTCGTCAGCCCAAATTCCAGCTGCTGAGAGCAAGTGCTATACGGAGAGCCGACAAGGCTTTTGTTTGTCCGTCAGGAGCAGCCGATGACGACAGCGTCCACCTCGCCTAGCAAAACCGACTCCGAAGCAACACGCGCGCTGAAGCATGGGTTGGACCAACCCGGATTTGGATCGCAAGGACGAGGTCGACCTCGCGCGGCAAATGAACCAGGCCTGCCTCCCGGCGATCTTGTCAGTGATCTTGAAACGAGCAGTTCGTCTCGGGTCTGGGCGCATCGCCCTCGATCCTTGCATCTGGGACTTTTTATCGCGGCCTACGTCTTGGGCTGCGGATTCGCTCAGTCGCTCGCGATCGTACCTGGAACGGGCATCTCCATTTGGCCTCCGAGCGGGCTTTTCATCGCCACGCTCCTCATTGCCTCCAGGTATAGCTGGCCGTGGTGGATAGTGGCAGCCTGTGTGGCTGAACTGACCAGCAACCTATTGTGGTTCCACACTCCGCTGCCTGCCGCCTTCCTGATCTATGCCGGCAATGCTCTCGAAGCTGTGGCCGGGGCATGGCTCGTGAATCGGGCTTGCAAGCGCCCGCTTCGGCTGGAAACCTTGCAGGAAGTTCTCGCATTCGTCGTATTGGCCGCTGGAATCGCGCCAGTCGCAAGCGCGACGGTGGGAAGTGCAACGCTTGCGTGGTTCGGCATTCAGTCACAGAGCTTCGCCGCGGCCTGGCCTCTATGGTGGATCGGCGACGCAACCGGGGTCCTGATCGTGGCGCCGCTGGCGCTGGTCGTGTTCCAGAACTGGCGCGGCAAGGCCCGGCTTTCGGCCGCCCGATGGATCGAAGCTGGCGTCCTGGCGCTGATCTTTCTCGGCGTTGCCGCCCTCTCCTTGAGCGGTTACCTGCCCTTCGCCTACATCATCATGCCGCCTCTTCTTTGGGCCGCGGTGCGCTTTGAGTTCAGGGGCGCCGCAGTCGCCTTGATCCTGCTTGCGCTGATCACGGCGGTATTCACGGTATCCGGCGCCAGCCAATTTGCCGGCGACCCCGTTTCCCAAAAGCACAACCAGATCATGCTGCAGCTTTTTCTGGTCATTTCGGCGTTCTCGGCTCTGATCGTGGCCGCCATTTCGCGGCAGCACCAGCAGGCGGTGCTCACATTGCACGAAAGCGTCGAGGCATTGAGGCGGAGCGAACAGCAACTCCAGCAGATGATTGACGCCGTGCCGGTCCGCATCTGGAGCGCCATGCCGACGGGCGGGCCGGCCTACTTCAATAAGCGGTACCAGGACCATTTCCGTTCCGTCATCGCGAACTTCGAAGATCTGGGCGAGCCGCGCATCGATGAATTGCTGCAGAAGCTGATCCATCCCGAAGATGCTCCCGGGGTGCAGTGCACGCTATTGAATAGCTTCGAGACCGGCGATGGCTCCACCATGCGGTTTCGCTGGCTTGAAAAGGACGGCTCTTATCGCTGGGCGGAGTGCAGGGTGGAGCCCCGACGTGATGAAAACGGCGCCGTTGTGCAATGGTACGGCGTTTCTCTCGATGTCGACGATGAGGTGCGCGCGCAGGAGGCATTGCGCGAAAGTGAGCGACGCCTTCAGCAACTCATCGACACGGTGCCCGCCTTGATCTGGAGTACGACACGGGAAGGAACGCCATCCTATGTCAACAAGCGGTTCACGGACGTTACCGGGGCCACTCTTAGCGACATCATCGCCCCGGACGGCTCGCCGTCCCTCAGTGTGATCCATCCAGACGACATCGATACGGCACGGCAAGCGATCCGCCATTCATTCGCAACGGGCGTGCCTTACATTCAGAGATATCGCCAGCGGCGCGCCAACGGCGGCTATCGCTGGACCGAGACTCGCGCGGAGGCGCTCCGCGACGAAGATGGCCATATTCTGCAATGGTACGGTGTGAGCGTCGACATCCACGACCTGGTGACCACCCAGGCTGCGTTGCACAACCGAGAGCAGGCGCTCTCGCAACTCGTCAACATGGTTCCGAGCTACCTCTGGCGGCTGTCTTCGAACGGCGAGCCGACCTTCTTCAACAAGCGACTGATCGATTTTCTCGGCCTCGACATAACGGACGCGGAGATGCCGGACACGAACCGGCTGGCAGCCTTCATAGCCACCGTCGTTCATCCCGACGATGCACCCAGCCTGCGGGAAGCACTCAACAGTTGCTTCGCCACTGGCGAGCGCTTTTTCATGAAGTATCGCCTGCGTCGTGCCGATGGCGTTTACCGCTGGATGGAGGGCCAGGCCGAGCCGCTGAGGGATGAGAGCGGACGCATTGTCCAGTGGTACGGCCTTACGCATGACATCGACGATCAGCTGCGGGTCGAGGAAGCGCTGCGCGAGAGAGAGCGCGCGCTTTGGCAACTCGTTGAAACGCTGCCGGCAATGATCGATTGCGCCGCGCCGGATGGCGAGCCGATGTACCGCAGTCAGCAGCTCCGCGAATTTCTCGGCTACAACCTCGAAGAACTGGACGAAGCGGGAAAATCGCGGCTGGCCGGCACACTCGAAGCGGGTGTTCATCCCGACGACTTGGCAGGTGTCAAGGAGAGATATGCCCATTCCTTGACCACAGGCGAGCCTTATGCGCGAAGACACCGTCTGCGGCGCTTCGATGGCGAATATCGCTGGGTCGAGACGCGAGCCGCCCCGATGCGCAACACTGAAGGGGCCATCGTGCAGTGGAACGTTATCTGCCTGGACATTGAAAACGAGGTGCGTGCACAAGAGCAGCTGCGACTGGCGCAAGAGAGACTTGCACGTGCGAGCCAGGCGGCGAGCCTTGCCGAACTCTCCGCATCCATCGCTCATGAGGTGAACCAGCCGCTGGCCGCGATCGTTGCCAACTCCAATGCATGCCACCGTTGGTTATCCGCCGAGCCCCCCAATCTCGACCGCGCGAAGATCACAGCCGAGCGCATTATCCGGGACGCCAACTCGGCGGCAGATGTCGTCAGCCGCATCCGCGCCTTGTTCAGGCCGTCCCTTGAACTGAGAACCAGCACGCCGATCCCCAGTGTCATTGACGAAGCGCGTGACCTCATGGCCGAGGAAGCCATACGGTGTCGCGTTCGCATGGATATCGACGTCGAACGCAACCTCCCGCTGGTCGCGTTCGATCGCGTCCAGATCCAACAGGTGCTGGTCAATCTTATTCGCAACGGCGTCGAGGCTATGCACGCCATTGCCGGTGACAAGGTTCTTGGGATGCGAGTGCGCCGGACAGGGGACATAATCCAGATTGAAGTCAGCGACTCCGGCCCGGGAGTCGAACATCCCGACAAGATATTCGACCCGTTCTTCACGACAAAAGGGCAAGGAATGGGCATGGGACTCGCGATCTCCCGTTCGATCATCGAGTCTCACGGCGGACGCTTATGGGCGGAGAACCGCGTTCCGCATGGGGCGAGGTTCGTCTTCACGCTTCCGGTTGAGGCGGAGGCTGCACCATGATCGGGCGACCGCAATAGTTTTTGGTCATACGCGGAACGCATCCGAGACGAGGGCACTGATTGCAGACGGCGCTTCGCTCGCTCGGTATCTCGGTATGAAGCGTCGCGCGGGAGCGCTTGGTTTTCATTCCGGTTCTCCAAAACGGGTGTGTCGGCCAGTCCGATGGAAATCCATGCATGGATTTCCATGAGATGCGAATGGCGTGTAGCGGGACTAGTATAGCGCCATGAGCATCCGCCCAAATCCAGCCACTGATAGAAGGTGCTATGCAGAGCACCGACAATCTCGAGCCTTTGTTGGTCCATCGGGAGCAACCGATGGCGGTGCTTCTCAAACAGCGGTTCGCCCTTTCGATCTCGGCATTCTCGCGTCCGTCGGTGCGAAAGTCGCGTCATGACTACGGACGAGCAAATTGTCTTCATCGTGGATGACGATCAACGCATCCGCGAGGCGCTCAGCGAACTGCTGGTTTCGCACGGCATGCGCGCCATAGCCTTCGGGTCGGCCGGTGAGTATATCAATGCAGACAAGCCGGATTTGCCTGCCTGTCTCATCCTCGATGTCGAGTTGCCAGATATCAACGGCCTCGATCTGCAGAGGGAGATCGCGGTGGGCGGTCATCCGCCGATCGTTTTCATAACAGGACATGGCGATATCCCATCCTCGGTGCGTGCGATCAAGCACGGCGCCGTGGATTTCCTGACCAAGCCGTTCAGCGATGCGGACCTCATGACCGCAATCCATGCGGCGATTGCCCAGGATCGGGAACAGAGATCGCAGCGCGCCGGACTTAGCCTGTTAAGGCAACGTTACCTCGAGTTGACGCCGCGCGAGCGCGAGGTGCTGCCGCTGGTGGTGAGTGGCCTGCTCAACAAGCAGGCCGCCGCTGAACTGGGAATCAGCGAAGTTACGCTGGAAATTCACAGAAGGAATGTGATGCAGAAAATGGGCGCCGCGTCGCTTGCCGACCTCGTCCGCATGGCGGAGCGATTGGAAATACCGATCACGCACTCGCGCCGATCGGGAGGGGGCTGAACGTGAGCAAGCGAAGGCCCGTCGTGGCGGTGGTTGACGACGATCCGAGGCTGCTTGAGTCGCTGGAGGATCTTCTGGAGTCCGCCGGCTATATAGCCCGCAGCTTCTCGTCGGCGGGATCGCTGGTCGTCAGTGGGTTGTCGGACGTGGACGTGCTCATCACCGACATCGGGATGCCCGGCATGGACGGCTTTGAGCTTCGTGACCTGGTCAAGAGGGCGCGTCCGAACCTTCCGGTATTCCTGATTACCGGCCGGCACGAGCTAGCGGATCAGTACCGCGCCAAAGGTGTTAGCGGGTTTTTCCGCAAGCCCTTCGATGGCCAGGCCCTGCTTGTGGCGGTGGGTGACGCTTTACGCAACCAAGAAACCGAGGGATGATCATGAGAGTTGACCAGCCGCTCCAGCGGAGATCGCTATCGTCGGCGCCGCAGCGCAGGCGCGAAGCGGAGCAGCCGCTCGTCATGATTGTCGACGACGATGCGTCTGTCCGGGAGGCGCTCTCGGAATTGATCCTGTCGGCGGGTTTCGAGCCAGTTTGCTTTGCCTCGACCCGCGAGTTAATCGACGCCGACATCTTGGACAGCCCCGGCTGCTTGATCCTCGACGTGCGCATGCCAGGATCGAGCGGCCTCGATCTGCAGCAGCATCTTGCGAAAAACGGCAACCCCAAACCCATCATCTTCCTGACCGGACATGGCGACATCCCGATGACCGTCCAGGCGATGAAGGCCGGCGCCGTGGACTTTCTCACCAAACCGGTGCGGGACCAGACGCTGCTTGACGCCGTCATCGCGGGTATTGCGATGGATGCCAAGCGGCGGGCGGATGCCGTGATCGTCAAGCGCAACATCGAGCGCGTTGAAACGCTGACGCCACGCGAGCGTGAGGTTCTGCATGAAGTGGCGCGCGGACGCCTCAACAAACAGATCGCCTTTGACCTCGGTATTAGCGAAGTGACGGTCAAGCTGCATCGCGGCAATGTCATGCGCAAGATGGAAGCCGCTTCCATCGGCGAGCTGATCCGGGCATGGGAGACACTGCCCGCGCCGATGCGACAGGCCTACGCGACATAGATCTCTGCCGCAACCTTCCTGCAAGTATGATGCAGGGACAGCCGATTGATCGCGGATTTGCGCGAGTCCACCACCTACATTTATCCAGCGATGACGCTTGGCGACTGCTGCGTCAAATCGGTGCCGCGCAGGCTTGGGGGCAGCGTCGCACTTTTGGAAGCTAGACCAGGTCACTCCGCCGAGCCTCGTCTCAGCGTATCTCTCCTACACCTTGGCATCGCATGACAGACCCTTCCGTAGAATAGGTTTGCGGGCCGGATAAGCGCAATCTTCCTCGCAAGCCATCACGATCGTCGAGTGTCGCCCGCCCCTTCGCTCGCCCTCCCCGAAAGCGACCATGCAGGTCGGATCGATGATCGTGATGGTGAGCCAGTTGTTGAAGGCCAAGCATCAGGGATGGACACAGTGAGCAGGGATGGACTTTTCACGATTGGCGCATCCCGCCGTGACGTCTTGGTGGGCGGATTGATCCTCGCCGCTACCGCCGGACTGCCGGTCGCTTCGCAATCTGCCGCGGGCCGAAAGCCAAACGCCGCCATCCACCCAAAAGACAAAGGAACCAGGACTATGAGCAAAATCACGACCAAGGACGGCACCGAAATCTACTACAAGGACTGGGGCAGGGGGCCGGTTGTAACCTTCTCGCATGGCTGGCCGCTGAATTCGGACGCCTGGGACGGGCAGATGCTCTTTCTTGCCCATAACGGCTTTCGTGTGGTTGCGCATGACCGGCGCGGCCACGGCCGCTCCAGCCAGGCTTCGTCCGGCAACGACATGAACGGCTATGCCGACGATCTCGCAGCGGTGATCGATGCGCTTGATCTGCGGGACGTCACCCTGGTCGGACATTCCACCGGAGGAGGCGAGGTCGCTCGCTATATCGGACGGCACGGGACGAAGCGGGTGTCCAAGGCTGTGCTCATCGCTGCCGTCCCGCCGATCATGGTGAAGACGCCGGCCAATCCGGAGGGCCTGCCGATTGGTGTGTTCGATGGAATACGGGCTGGCCTCCTCAAGGATCGCTCACAGCACTACCTGGACCTCGCACCGTCGTTTTATGGTGCGAACAGGCCAGGCGCCAAGGTCTCCCAGGGGATTCTGGATCAGTTCTGGCTCTGGAGCATGCAGGTCGGTCTCGTGAATGCATATGAATGCGTCAAAGCGTTCTCCGAAACCGATTTCACCGAGGACCTCAAGAAGTTCGATATACCGACGCTGATCCTGCATGGCGAGGACGACCAGATCGTCCCGGTCAAGGATTCGTCAGTCAAGTCGGCGCGGCTGATCAGGGGTGCAAAGGAAATATATTACCCCGGTGCGCCCCACGGGATTACGGCCACGCACCAGGATCAGGTCAATGCCGACCTGCTCGCCTTTATCAAAGGATAGCTTCGCGCGATCACGACCAGGCGTTGTTGCGGGCAGCTGCGGCCGTTCGAGTTCTGGAGAGCTCCGGCCGCAGCCTGCACGCCGCTGCTGCACTCGCCTGCGTCCAGCGGGCCAGTGCCAATATTCCGGAGGCAAGGAACGACATGGGCACACTGTCAGGTAAAATCGCTGTGGTCACCGGCGGAAACAGTGGAATCGGACTATCGGCTGCAAAAATCTTTGCTGACGAGGGAGCGCAAGTGGTCATCACCGGCCGCCGGCAGCAGGCGGTCGAGGAGGCGATCGCACAGATCGGGGCAGGCGCGCTGGGGATTCAAGGAGATGTGGCCGATGTGGCGCACCATGACCACGTAGCGCAGCAGATCCGCCAAAGGTTCGGGGCGCTCGACATCTATATGGCGAACGCCGGCTTAAACACCATCACACACTCGGCCGAAGTCTCCGAGGCAGAATATGACGCGCAGTTTGCCGTCAATACGCGCGGCGTCTTCTTCGGTGTCCAGAAGCTGATCCCGATCATACGGAACGGCGGCGCAATCATCCTCACGGGGTCGCTGGCCAGCGAGAAAGTCCTGGACGGCCATGCTGTCTATGCTGGCTCGAAGGCGGCGATTAATGCGTTCGCGCGCAGCTGGGCGATCGAACTGAAGTTTCGTTGCATCCGAGTCAACGTGCTCAGCCCAGGTCCGGTGGATACGGCTATTCTCGAAAAGCTAGGCTTACCGTTTGAACAGCGGGGGCCGTTCGAAAAGGCGATGGCGGAAGCAATACCCCTGGGTCGTATGGGACAGCCGGAAGAGCTGGCAAAGGCCGCCCTGTTCCTTGCCTCGGACGCGAGCAGCTTTGTCACGGGTATCAACCTGCGGGTTGACGGCGGAATGGCGTTGCTCTGAGTCGCGCTTGCTCCGCTGTCTGCCGTCGCCACGCCCTTATTCCACGATCTCACCCACCGGGTGCGCATCCGAACGCTAAGACCGGCAGTGACGTCGACCGCGTCGCGCGGTGGGCACCCGATCGAAGGCGAGAACATTCGTCGTGGTAGTACAAATCGAGCCGATAGAAGCCGTCACGGACGCTACAGAGGGATCGGCTGGCAAGAGAGGTCGGTTCACCTCTCAAGGAAGTAACTCAGATGCCGCCGAAGGACCGAGGTTGCGCCCCGGCCCTTTAATTTTGTGTCCGTCAGGATCAGTGACCCCAGATGCCTTGGCCATGTTCGTCGTTGGAAACGGGCTTGCGAACGGTTTTCGGCATGCCGGTATCTTTGTTCATTTTTCTGGTCGAGGAGGTATACGTGTTGTCAGACGCAGTTGCAGGCTGCTGGGCTCCGTTTGATCCATAGTGGTCGCTTCCGGCAATTGCGTTTCCTGCTGTAACAACAAGAGCGGCGGCAGCAAGAGCTGTCATTTTCATTTTGGTAACTCCATCTTTATCTTGATAGTCTTCACCCATCCAGATATAAAGCCTCGCTTCCGCAAGACGATTAGACGATCCGGCTGTGTGACCCATACGTTGGCATTGGGCGATGCAAGCCGAAGGGCAGGGACAATGTCGTTGACGGGAGCGCAGTGCGCTGAACATTCGTCGGAGCGAAGTGGTGTTTGGAAGCAGCCACTTGCATGGATCTTTATTGGCCGCCGCCCCGGCAACATTCCAGCGCTGCCGGCCATCCGCTGCAGCATGCCACCGGTCACCTGATCTCAGCGATGACCTACCCTGGACCTTGGCATCACATGACTGACCATTCCGCATAATAGGTCGGCGCGCCGGGTCGGCGCATTCTTCTGCGCATAGGTCATGAAAGTCCGGCAAAGGAGAAAGCAATGTCGAACATTACCAGGATCCTGGCGCTCGCAGCGGCGATTGCCTTATCGAGCACCGCGATGGCGCAGCCGGTCGGCCCAAAGGCCAAGCCGACGGTCGTGCTGGTGCACGGCGCCTTCGCCGAGTCGTCGAGCTGGGATGCGGTCATCACCAAACTCAACAGGGACGGCTATATAGCCAAGGCCGCAGCCAATCCGCTCCGCGGCGTCGCCAGCGATGCCTCGGCAGTCTCGGCCATCCTCCGGTCGGTCCCCGGGCCGGTCGTTCTGGTGGGTCATTCCTATGGCGGGCCAGTCATCACCGAGGCCGCCAACGGCAATGCCAACGTAAAGGCGCTGGTCTATGTGGCTGGGTTCGCGCCGGAGACCGGTGAATCGAGCCTGACGCTTTCTGGCATGTTTCCTGGGAGCACTTTGGGCAGTGCGATTGTTCCAGTCGCGTTGCCGGGCGGCGGCCAGGATCTCTTCATCCAGCCCGACAAGTTCCGCGCCCAGTTCGCCGCCGATGTCCCGGAAGAACAGGCGTCGCTAATGGCCGCCACTCAACGCCCCGTCGCACAGGCAGCTCTGGCTGAGGCCTCGGGCGTTGCCTCATGGAAGACGCTGCCGTCCTACATGATCTACGGCACGGATGACCGAAATATCCCCGCAGCCGTCATGGGCTTCATGGCCAAGCGCGCGCATGCCGTAAAAACCGTCGTCGTCGAGGGGGCTTCCCACGCCCTCATGGTCTCGCATCCCGACGAGGTCACGTCTCTTATCGAGGATGCTGCTGCATCGGCCAGTCAGTAACTGGCTGAAAACGCCAGCGTCCGATCAACATCGCAAATCAACACGCCCAACCAGGAGATTGGAAATGAAAATCGTCGTCATCGGCGGAACCGGGCTGATCGGTTCGAAGACTGTGGAACGACTGCGGAAAAAGGGGCACGACGTACTTGCGGCGTCGCCGAACTCCGGAGTGAACACCGTCACGGGAGAAGGGGTGGCCGCTGCCCTTGCCGGGGCGCAGGTCGTCGTCGATCTTGCGAACTCGCCGTCGTTCGAAGAGAAGGCCGCGCTGGAATTCTTCGCGGCGTCCGGGCGTAATCTTCTTGCAGCGGAAGCCGCCGCCGGCGTCCGTCATCACGTGGCATTGTCAGTCGTCGGCACCGACCGGCTGCAGGGCATGGGCTATTTCCGCGGAAAATTGCTCCAGGAAAAACTGATCAAGGAATCCGGAATCCCATACACGATCGTCCACGCCACCCAATTCTTCGAATTCACGGCCGCCATCGCAAACACCGGCGCCGTCGGCGATACCATCCATATGTCACCGGCTTACTTCCAGCCCATGGCGGCCGATGATGTCGCCGATGCAATGGCGGACATCGCGCTTGCCACGCCGTTGAACGGCACGACCGAAATCGCCGGCCCGGAGCGCGTTCGCATGAACGAACTCGTTGGTCGCTTTTTGAAGGCCACCAACGACCCCCGCAAAGTCGTCGCGGATCCTGGTGCTCTCTACTACGGTCAAGTGGCAATCGACGATCGAACGCTTGTTCCCGGCGAGAGTGCGCGCATCGGCGCCGTGCATTTCGATGACTGGCTCAGCCGGTACACGCCGCCGAAATAGACAAACAAAAGCTAACACCGGTCTTGTGACCAATC
Source organism: Mesorhizobium sp. M0047 (assembly GCF_040323315.1). Classification (NCBI taxonomy): domain Bacteria; kingdom Pseudomonadati; phylum Pseudomonadota; class Alphaproteobacteria; order Hyphomicrobiales; family Phyllobacteriaceae; genus Mesorhizobium; species Mesorhizobium sp. M0047. The sequence continues at coordinate 149,683 of NZ_JAMYUW010000005.1, forward strand.
GGATCGGCGTTCCCCAGCCATGCATATTCCAACAAGGAGACCAGACATGATCAAGATACTTCTATGCGCAGCGCTCATTGCCACTTCCGTCACCGCGGCGAGAGCCGATGACGCGGACGTAAAGCTTGTCTACGACCAGGCTCTTCCAAACGTGCCCGGCAAGAGCATGAAAGCGGTGCTCGTCGAGTACGCACCGGGCGGTACATCGCCGGCGCATACCCATCCCAAATCCGCGTTCATCTACGCGACGGTGCTGGAGGGGGCAATCCGGAGCCAGGTCAATGATGGACCGGTGAAGACCTATCGTGCCGGCGAAAGTTTCTCGGAATTTCCCGGCGACCGTCACGCGGTCAGCGAAAACGCCAGCAAGACGGAACGCGCCCGCCTGCTTGCGATCTTCGTTGTCGATACCAACGAGAAGAACCTGACGACATACTCGAAATGAAGTCGGGCTAGTCGTCGGGCGTAAAGGGAAGGTCACCGACATGGATGCGATCGCCAGGCGCACGCTTGCAGGGGTTTCGGTCCCCGACACGCCGATTGTTGGCCGAGCGATCGAATATGCTCGTCAGCGATGTGAACCCTACTTGTTCAATCATGTGGTCCGATCCTGGCTTTTCGCGGCGCGGATCGGACAGATTCAGAATGTCGAGCACGACGCGGAAGTTGTCGCTGTCGGAACCTTGTTGCATGACATCACGCTCAATGAGCACTTTGCCGGGCCGCGCCGTTTCGAAGTGGAAGGCGCCGATCTGGCTCGAACCTTCGTCCGGGACGGCGGCTTCGACGAACGTCGCGCTCAACTGATCTGGGACAGCGTCGCCCTCAACTCGACACTGTCGATCGGCCTCTACAAGGAAGCCGAGGTGGCGCTGTGCACAGCCGGCATCTGCCTCGATGTCGTCGGCTTGCAATATAAGCTCATCCCTTCCGCCGAAATGGCAAGGATCGTGTGCGAATTCCCACGGCTTGGAATGAAGCGGCGGATGACGCGATGCTTTTGTCAGATCGCGAATGTCAGTCGCGAAACCACCTACGACAACTTTGCCCGGGATTTCGGCGAACGCTTTGTCCCCGGCTACAGGGCTCCTTCGGCAGTTGATTCCGTGATGAACGCTCCCTTCCAGGAGTGAGGAAAACATCGAACCCCAACCTCCCGGCTGTGGCCGCGAGGCGCTTTCAGGAGGGCGTCATGCGCATTGACAGTCTGCATCCAATAACGTCGGCCCGCCTCTCAGTGATCGGCGTCGATGCGACGTTGCGGAGTGCGGCGTTTTCACTTTCCGATCCCGCCATAGGTCTGGTCGTCGTGTGTAATGGCAGCGGGGAGGCGGCAGGCGTGCTGAGCAAATCCGACCTCGTGCGGCATCTGGCGAGTTCGGGCCTGGCAGAGGTGCCCGTCGCGACGTTGATGAACCGTTCCATCGTTTCCTGCGGTCCCGGCGACGACCTCCATTCGATCTGGCAGACGATGGCCGCGCGAGGCCTTCAGAATGTGCCGGTACTTGGGGCGGACCAGAAACCGATAGGCGTGCTTGATATCCGTGATGCAATGAAGGCGCTCTTCGATCAAGAGGAGCTCCAGGAGCAACTCTTGGCCAACTACATCGGCGGGATCGGCTACCAGTGATGCAGGAGCAAGGCACCGGGCCAGGCCACAGCAAGCCCACTCCGGGCGATCTCTTGTTCCTCGTGCTCGTCAACATGATTGCTGGGCCCTGCGACGCGATAGCACGACATATACCGCGGTATTGCTCGCCTTCTTCCTCGACCCAGTCGACCACAGATGCCCTTCATTTAAGCTTCTTCCAGCAACCAACGGTCGACCGAGCAACCGGGGGAATGGAATGTCACGCTCAGAACTAAAGGAAGATGTCTTCGACCGGCCTGCCGATGTTCCGCGAACCGGCCTACCCGTGCAGATATCGACCGCCGGCATTGTTCATGACCTTGGCAATCTCATCCAGGTCGCCTCATCGGCGTTGAACCATTTGGCTCGCGACCCGAACGTCTCGGCGGCTCCAGATCTTGGGCTTGTAATTGCCGGCGCCAAAACGGCCTTGGAACGAGCTGGCGGCCTTGTCAGGCAGACCATCGGCGTAGCCCGAGATATCCACGCCGAAATCGAGCATGCGGACGTGGGCGCCTGCCTGGCTGAGATCGAATCCGTCGTTCGAAGCGCTTGGGGTGCCAATTTGCGCCTCGAGGTTCGGGTCGGCTCCGATCTGCCTCGGGTAAAGGGCGATCCGATTGGGCTTCAAAATGCGGTTCTGAATCTTCTGTTCAATGCACGCGATGCAATGCCTGACGGCGGTCTGATCTCGATCGATGCCTCCTTGGCGCCCGAAAGTTCCAAGGGTGGTCGGATAGATGTTCGTGTCGCCGACAACGGAATTGGAATGACCAGCGAGACTATGGTGCGCGCATTCGATCCTTTCTTCACCACGAAAGGTGGAGGCCTCGGCGGCGTTGGGCTGCCAATGGTGAAGCGCTTCGCCGAGGAGGCGGGGGGAAGTGTCGACATCGAAAGCGAGCTCGGGTCGGGCACCGCCGTGACGTTGCGGTTGCCCGCAATACGATAGAGGGCCAACGATCGACCAACCTGCCTCCGGCAACACCAATACGGACCAACCAGCGTACAATCGAGAGTTAAAGATGGATACGGAAGTCATCGAGAACACTCAACAGCATCGTTTCGAGTTGCCGATCGCCGATGAAGTGTTCGCTGCGGCCTATTACAGGATCGAGAGCGGGAGGATTGTTCTCATACACACCGAAGTCCCGTCGGAGTTTTCCGGACAGGGGATCGCAACGCGACTGGCTCAGGGTACGTTTGAGCTGCTGCGCAAAACCGGCCGCAAAGCGATCTTGAAATGCCCCTTCATGAGCCGGTTCTTCGCCAAACAGCCGGAATATGCCGATGTCGTCGACGGATAGGTACAGGCCGTTTGCGAAAAAAGGCATGATCTGAAATGAGCGACGAATATGATTTGCAGAGGTTCGTCAGAGCGCAGGACGCCGTCTATGAAGATGCGCTAGGTATTCTGCGCCAAGGAATGATGTGCACGTCCTACATGGAGTTCATCTTCCCAAGGTTGGCTGTCAACCGAAGCGACGCTGCGCCTGCACCATATGCGATCACATCGCTCGACGAAGCGAGCGCCTATCTCTCATCTCCGATACTGGGAGGTCGTTATCGGGAATGTATCGGGGCACTGCAACGGCTCTCCGGCTCAAGCGCTCACGCTGTCTTCGGTGATCTTGACGCGAAGAAATTACACGCCTCTCTGACGCTGTTTTCCGAAGCGAGCAACGACGAGTTCCTGCTCGAGACCATCTTTGACGTGTGGTTCGACGGTTTGCTCGACGAGGAAACAATGATCGAACTCTACCCGACATCGTAGCGTCGCCAACGAGAGGCATTCTTGCGGGCGCTGGGGTGGGGAATGGCGGCAGCCAAAGTGCGCACCGGTGAACTATCACTACGTCATTCCCACGCTCAGGTGTCGTCTGGCAGGGGTATGAATTCGCGCTCGCCCGGCACGCCGGGGAAGCGGCCTTCGCGCCAATCCATCTTCGCCTGCACGATCCGTTCGGCCGAAGAGGAAACGAAGTTCCAGTAGATGTGACGTGGTTCTGAAAGCGGCTCGCCCCCAATCAGCATCAGTCTTGCCGCATGAAAGGCAGGCGCCTGGAGCACGATCTCGGTGCCGGGCGCCAGAGCTATCAAATCGGCCTCATGGAACGTTCCGTCCTGGCCGACAATCCCAACCTCGCCGGCGGCAACGTAGATCGCGCGCTCGACATGTTCGGGTTTCACTTGGTATCGCGCGCCGCTCGTCAGCACAATTTCGGCATAGACCATGTCGGAGAAGGTCCTTACCGGCGAGACCAGGCCGTCGGATGCGCCAGCGATCAAAGTGAACTCGACCCCGTCGGCACAGATCCTCGGGATTTCGGCAGCGCCGTAATGCGCAAGGCTGGGCGCAATTTCTTCGTATCGGGAGGGAAGGGCCATCCACGCCTGAGCGCCGAAGAGATTGCCCCCCGACGCTCGGACTTCTGGCGGCGTGCGCTCGGAATGGACGATGCCCGACCCGGCCGTCATCCAGTTGACCTCGCCGGGACGGATGGTCCGCACGTCGCCGAGATTGTCCCGGTGAACGATCTCTCCATCGATCAGATAGGTCAAAGTCGCAACGCCGATATGCGGATGCGGTCGCATGTCGAAACCGCGACCCGCGTCGAATACAGCCGGACCAAAATGATCGAACAGGATGAAGGGCCCGATCATCAGGCGGTTCGAGGAGGGCAACAAACGCCGTACCTTCAAGCCGTCCGCGAACTCAAGGACGCTCGGCTGGATGAGTGCCTCGATGCCCGCGATATCGCCTTGGCGGATGGTCATGGATGTTGATCCTTCTGTTTGACCTCTCGGCCAGGCGCTCCAGCATGCTTGAACGGAGCGGCGCGAAAGGCTGCCTGAATGGCTGTAAGGAGCGCGAACTTGGAGCTCGCGTGCTGGTGTCCTGGAATGCCGCTGTCGCCGAAGGCCGACACCCTCGTCGCCAGGATCGCGGCAAGATCTTCGGCTATTTCAGGCCTGTCGAGCAGCAGCGGCGCGATGCTTCTCTGGTCTATCTCATAAACCGCGACATGGGTCATTGCTCGCAATGTCGACTCCTCGCCGATCCCGGCGAGCAAGCCTGTCTCGCCGAAGAAGTCGCCCGGTGCGAGCCGGCCGATTTCCAGGGGGTGAGCATCGTCCTGGCCACGTTGCCGGGCGATGACGCCGGTCCGAACAATCATGAGGGACGGCAGCATTTCTCCCTGCCTTGCGATGATTTCGCCCTTGCGGTAGCTGCGGACCGAGGTCGTCGCGGCAAGCGCCTCCTGCTCGGCATCCGTCAGCGCCGAGAAAATCGGTATGGACTTGATCAGTTCGATCGGGGTGAAGCTGTCAGAGGCTGCCTTATCGTCGGTTGGGCGGCTCGTCATGGCAATCGACGCCGAAAGCGGCTCAGCCAGCAGCATGCCGATTGACTTTGAATGGCGATAGATGAGATCGAAAACTTCGTTCCGAGCGCTAATTCGCTGGTCGAGACTTGCGACGCGAAACGAGAGCTCGACTTCGATTGCCGCAGCATCAAGGCTTCTGATGGCAACGACTGGTGAAGGATCCTGGATGATCGAATTGCAACTCAGCAGGACGGAACGCATGGTATCAAGGATGATCGCCGGCATCTTCGTCGGTACCACTTTGATCGTCACGGCGAGTCCATGGCTCTCGTCTGGACCGCTGACATTCGTCACTCCGATCCTGGCGAGAAAACTGTTGGGCAGCGCGACGACATTGTGAGCTGGGGTAAGCAGGTTGGTCGACCGCCAATTGGTCTCGACAACGCGCCCTTCTGTTCCGTCGCTCAGGACAATCCAGTTTCCAAGCACGTAAGGGCGACCGAGGTTAAGCGCGATTCCTGAAAATACGTCGCCAAGCGTATTCTGGAGCGCCAGTCCCAGGATGACGGCAAATACCCCCGAGGTGGCGATCAACGTTCCGACTGGCACGGAGAAGACGAACGCCAGGATCGACAGCAGCATTCCGGTGTAGACGATGCCGACCACGACGTCCTGCAGGAGACGTGCCTCGCGCGGCTTTCGCTCGAAGACAAGATAAATACGAACAAATCCGATTAGCGCCCAGGCAAGGTGAACCCACCAGAGCAGCTTGACTGACCCGATCAGGATCGCTCCGCCGCTTGCCTCTTCGCCCCCCGCAGGTTCGTACGGGACAACGCGCAGGTCGAGAACAATAACCGACATGGCAAGGAAAAAGCCAAGCTGGACGATCAGCCTCGCATTGGCGAAACGTCTGGGGATGAGGGCCCAAACGACGATCCCGGCGAGGCCGATCAACACGATGTAGACCAGAGGCGAGTTCCACCAGTTCATGACGGATCCAGATCGAGCATATTCGCAATGTTCAGCGCCCTTCTGACGGATGTCGGATCTCCGGACCGGGCGCCCGCCGCTTGGCCTTGTTCTTTTCGAGGACCGCTTCGGTGATCGAATGCGGTAAAGGACGTGGTGTCTCGATCAGCCCAAGCAGCGGCATGACGATGATGAAGAATGCAAAGTAGTAAAGCGTCGCAAGCTGGGACATGACCACGTACGCGCCTTCCGCCGGCTGTGAGCCGAGCCAGCCGAGAAAGAGCGCGTCGGCCACGAATATCCAGAAGAACAGCCTGTACCAGGGCCGATAGACCGCCGAGCGCACCTTGGAGCTGTCGAGCCACGGCACCAGGAACAACACGGCGATTGAGCCGAACATCGCCAGCACGCCACCAAGTTTGGAATCGATCGGTCCGACATTGAAGGTGATGGCCCGCAGGATTGCGTAGAACGGCAGGAAGTACCATTCCGGCACGATATGCGCGGGCGTCTTCAGTGGGTTGGCCACCGTGTAGTTGTCCGGATGGCCAAGAAAGTTCGGCAGATAAAAGACGAAATAGGCAAAGAAAAACAAGAACACGATGATGCCGACCGCATCCTTGACGGTGGCGTAGGGCGTGAAGTCGACGACATCGGTTTTGGATTTCACCTCAACCCCTGTCGGATTGTTTTGGCCGACCACGTGAAGCGCCCAGATATGCAAGGTCACCACGCCTGCAAGCATGAATGGCAGCAGATAATGGAGTGCAAAGAAACGGTTCAGCGTCGGATTGCCGACAGCGAAGCCGCCGAGCAGCAGCTGCTGGATCCAGTTGCCGACCAGCGGGATTGCCGTGAAGAAGTTGGTGATGACGGTAGCGCCCCAGTATGACATCTGGCCCCAGGGCAGCACATAACCGATGAAGGCTGTCGCCATCATCAACAGCAGATTGGTGCAGCCGAGCACCCATAGAAACTCGCGCGGCGCTTTGTACGAACCGTAGTAGAGCCCGCGGCAGATGTGGAGATAGACGGCGATGAAGAAGAACGATGCTCCGTTCGAATGCAGCGAGCGAAGCAGCCAGCCAGAATTTACATCGCGCGTGATCTTTTCGACCGAATTGAAAGCCAGCCCCGTGTCGGGAGCGTAATGCATCGCCAGCACGACACCTGTTATGATCTGCGACGCCAACATGACCGTGAGAATGCCGCCGAACGTATAGGCGTAATTCAGGTTGCGCGGGACGGGATAAACGATGAAGGAATCATGCACCAGCCGTGGCAACGGCAGGCGGGCGTCGAACCAGCGTTCGATGCCGGTTTTCGGCACATATGTCGAATGTTTGTCGCTCATGGTAACCTGCCTATGCTTCAGCCGATACGGATCTTGGTGTCGGAAATGAACTGGAACGCGGGCACCAACATGTTCTCCGGCGCTGGACCCTTACGGACGCGTCCTGCGCTATCGTATTGAGAACCGTGGCATGGGCAGAGCCAGCCTCCGAAGTCGCCCTGCTGGCCAATCGGGATGCAGCCGCTATGCGTGCAGACCTGCACCATCACTATCCAGGCTTCCTTACCTGGCGCAGTGCGGTTTGCGTCGGTCGCCGGCGCGTCTGCGGGCAAATTGGCATTGCGGGCGATCGGATCCTTGAGCTCGGCGAGATTGACTGCCTCGCCGTCCTTCATCTCTTGCTCGGTGCGGTTGCGCACGACCACCGGCTTGCCGCGCCATTGCACGACCAGCGACATTCCCGGCGCAACTGAGGAGACGTCAACCTCGACGGCGGCCGGCGCTTCGGCGGGCAATGTGTGCTCGGCGCTGCCGGATTCGGGTTCGGAAAGGTCGGCCATGACGAGGACTCCTGGCGTTGGGAAAGCTGCTTCAGCGCGTCGGCGGCATCGAGCAAAGCCAGGACACGGCTGTGGCTTTTCGAATGCGTCGCGTCGGGTTGAAATATGCCGGCCGTGGTGGGACGTGAGCCATTGTGCCTAGGGCGCGTTCGTCCAATACTTTCGGTCATGATTTCCTGAGCGAAGGACTGGCCGGACTGTTGAGGAGACCATGGATGGTCGCCGGGTTTCTGAACTCTCCGTTTAGCGTTCCTCAGATCCGGCATTGTTCACGCCGCAGTCACAGAACAATCGCTCAGCCCGTTCATACCTCGGCATAGGCACGTCTGGCTGTCGGTGTGATGGCCGTCCCACCCCGGCAGATGCAAGTTTTGTGATGCAATCGTCTTGGAGGTTGCTGGCAAGGATAGCTAGCGCGTGGCGCTATGCAGGCTTGCGCCCGGACAACAACAAATCAACGGAATGTCATCTGCGTTCGGAAAACAAAGGCACGCACGACGAAATTGACGACGGTTAGCGCTGCGGCGATGGGGTTTGGCCGCACCTGCGCTGGCTGTACCTTGGCACCAGATTCAATCGGAGTTGAGAAAAATCGGGTCATGTACTCGTGAAAGCTCATGTTGTTTCGGGGGCCGCCGTCCGCAGATAGCGCATCGTCGTGCGAGCGCTCTCAGATTTGGAGACTCGATATGAAAATTGTAGTCATCGGTGGCTCACATTACATCAGAGCGAGCACTGTCAAAAAATTACAAAGCAAAGGCCACGAGGTTGAAGCGGCATCCACGCCCCGCGGTGCCAATACTTACATTACAGACTATCGCGATGCTGGCTACGCTGGCCAACATCTGAGGCGCCGCCTCGTGTATTTGGGGTCGCTGATTCATGAACTGTGGCGCCAGGGACGCGCGTGGCGCAACAAACTTAACGCTCACTTCTAGAGTCGTGCACCCGAGTCGGTATCAATCCCAAGCGGATAGAGGCATTAGCCCTCAGTTGCTCATAATGATCTGATCGGCAGTATCTGGTTTCGCTGCAAGTCCTCGCAGCCGATGTCGCTCCATAGCGGCAGGGAAATCGCGTTCCCGAGCGGAATGTCTTCGACCAAGCTGCCGATCAGCTCTCGGCCCCAGTTGGTCATAGCGGCCTTGGCAGCGCGACCTCATCGCCCGCATCTACTCGATGACCAAGCTGTCACCGCCGGGGCGAACGCATCCTCAGTCCCCGCACTTTGAGATTGGCGGCGTGCAATCACCTACCGGGAGATCTTGCCTCGATGGCAGCCGAAGTTTGGGCCGAAACCCAGTTTGACGGCGTCGGGTTCGGTCTGTTGGGCTCTGTTGTCCTCGATCCGGCTAAGGCACAAATTTCGGCGCAAGTCGGCGACTATGGCTGGGGCGGGGCGGCAGGCACCTTTTTCTGGGTAAGCCCGGTCGACGACATGGTTGTCATTCTCTTCACGCAATTGCTGCCGTCAAGCGCCATTCCGGTACGCAAAGAGCTGCGCGCACTCGTCCACAGTGCGTTGACAGGAGCCTGAGACTCGTCAAACAGAAACTGGGCGGAGCAGCCTTGCGCTTAAGTGCAGTGCGACAACATCAACATCCGCGGTGACATAGGGGTGAAAGCCTGACGCTTGGGACCCGACGCGTAGCGTCCTAACCTGGCTCTCTCCCAGCGGGACTCGGCGGCGGTTTTGCCTGCGATGCTAGGCCCAGAACGTATCCCAAGCATAGAGGTCGTAGATATACTCCCGGCCCTCCATCACCTTGCCGTTCTTGATGTCGAAGACGATGCAACAGAGCACATCCAGCCGTTTGCCGTTCCGCTCCCCGGTATCACGCTGGACGGCGACCGCGCGTCCCTCCTCGCCCACCGTCACGTGTAAAAGATTGGCCCTGAAGGTCCCGTGGGTTTCGCTGCCATAATGGCCGAAATAGCCAAAGGTCGCCTCGCGGCGTTCGTAGTCTCCGGCGAACGAACTCTTCCCCGGGGTATGCCACGTGCAGGACTCGTCCATGATTTGCGTGAGCGTGTCCATGTCTCCCGAGTTGAACGCGGCATAACCGCGCCGAACGAGCTCGGAGTTCTGGTCTCGTAGCGTCATGTCTACCATACTTTCCTCCCGTTGCTGATCCGACCATGTTGGGTCGCGTCAGAGCGTGAAGGGCGTCGGTCCAACCTCATATCAGCAATGCAACATATACACCCGGCACGGTGCGCGCGCACGAGGAAGTTTGCCTTCGCTCTCGTTCGCAGATCTATGCACGTGTTCGCGCTTCGTTCGACCTTAGCGTATCTGTACTTGTTCCGACACTTGGCATGACCGGCGGGCGCCGGCTGGGCAAACGCAGTTCAGCCCCCTGGCCAAGTAGAACCCGGAGAAGTCTTGGAGGCGCCGCACTGGCGCAAGGTGATTACGACAAGCGACATGGCTAAGGCTTTGTCCTGGCCGAAGGAGATAGGCGACAAGGTTCGGGTGGAGACGATGACGGCAGACAAATGCTAGAAGCGGGGGGAACCCGGCACCGGCTCGATCACATCCTCGCGCCCTACCACCGCCGCCCTCTCACGTTGAAACGCGTTTGGGGCTGCTAGGAGATCGGCGATATCGTAGGTCTTATCGAGGCGTCATGCGCTTGCTGCCGATCGGCCTAGGGTCAACTTTCGGCGCTGATTCACACGAAATGCGCACGATCGAGAATGTGGTGCGGGCGATCCTGCGGGAGGCGAGGGTGCACGCACGGCCGTCCAGCGGGTCCTAGAGATGGATCACGAGGCCGTGATCGCGCGCTGGACCGGCCCGGTATTGGCGCCTTATAGCGAACCGCGAGACGTCGATCACTTGCGCGACAACCTGCGCATGCCGAGGCCGCCGGAGTAGGCATAGCCGGCCTTATCGCCATGCCGTCGCGAAGTTGGTGGCCGTTCTACCCAGGTCGAAATCGTCGCTGGCGCGACCGATTCGCAGCGAACACGTATCCAGGAGAGCCGCGGGGTGGCACGCCAGGCGCCCCCGCCCAATGATGCGCAGCCGCCGCGTCTCTCGATTGACCATGTTCGAGAAACCGGACACACCCCGCCAGCGAATAGAGGACCCAGCGCATACACGACCGTGGAGCACGTCACCGCACTGCCCCAGGGTGGATTCCGCTTCCAGCATTCTCGAGCGTCGCATGAGTGTGCGCACGTAACTGCCGAGATGCTGGCATGGGGCGAACATCTGCAAGACGACGATGCCCGACGGCCATATGGATAGCAGCGGCTGCCAGAGCCGGAAGTATCCGGGTTTACTCCTCCCTCACCTCCTGCAGCGTCGCGTGCCTGAGCTTCTCTTTGCCCCTGAGGTGGCGCACGCGGCCGATCAGGCTAACTGATCACCCGGTCGATTTGCTCCACTAAAGGTGCTGCGCCTAGTTCGACCGCAATCTTCCTCGCCTCAAGCAGGTGAGGACTACGCTTGTCTAGTTTCGCGACCGGCGGCAAAGCACCGGCCATCAGCGCTTGCATCAAGAAACCTGGTGTCTCCGCGAGGCGGGCGAGCCGGACTGCCTCCGCGAGATGGGTGCGGGCACGGCCCGGTGCGCTCAAGCCGAGCCGCAATAGGTAGGGCTCACGAAGGAGCTTCGACAATGCGGGCCGCGGCGCGGAAGCTATCTGAACATAGATTTGGCCCAAGACAAGATTCGCCCAGGCGACCATTCGGCTGTTGCCCCACCGCGAGAAAAGTTCAATTGCATTCTCGAGGCCAGCAAGTCCTTCTTTCAGGCGACCAGAGGCTGCGACGGCGGCCCATTTCGGAACCTCTACGGCCGTGAGCATCGCGTGGAAACCGGCACTTTCAATCTGTTGATAAACGGTTTCGAAGGCGGAAACGGCCTCTGGCGTTCTGCCCGCGCTGAGTAGCGCGATGGCGATTGCGCAGTTGGCGCCAAGCTGCTCAGTGTGACCGCCCGAAGCTGCAAACGCGGCTTCTCCCTCCGATAGAGCGGTGGTTGCATCTCCCGCGACAGCCATTGCAAAGCTCGACATCATCAAGCCCAGAGAACGAGCTGGCGGATACCCGGTCCGGTTAGCAAGCTGGATGGACTTGTCTGCCCACTCCTTGGCCTGGCCAATGATGCCACGTTGAAGAGCCTCAGCCCAAAGAGTGTAGTAGGTCAGCGTCTCCAGGTAGACGTCGTCCAACTTGGCAGCAAATTTCAGCAATTCGCGACAGTCCTCGCGGTAAGCAACCATCGAATGACCGTCGGGACAAAGTAGCCTGAGCCATATAAGATCCCACTTGGCATAGGCAATGCTTTCGAGGTCGTTGATCGACTCGCCAATCTGCAACGCCCTTCTCAGCGAGCGCTGGGCCTCTTCGAACCGTTCGGAGTTCAGATAGCCCTCACCGAGCCAAGCCAGACTACGAGAAAGCTCCCTGCTGGGCCCCAACTTCTCGATGCGAGGCAGATGCTTTTCGGCGATCCGGATCATGCCCCCGAAATCAGCCTCCCAGCAGCAGACCAACAGCCGATTGACGACCAGATCCGCAACCGTTTTGTCACCCGCACTCGTCGGATCAGCATCGACGCGCTGAAGGGCCTGATCAAGGTAAGCCATCGCCTCCCCGAGCGAGAAAACGCGCAGGCTCCTTTCCGCAGCAAGTGCTAGGTAGTGCACCGCCTTTGATACGGAGGTTGTTCGGCAGTAGTGATGAGCCAGGATGTCAGCGAATTCCTTGGTTCTCACGCCAGCCCTTCGTTCAATTGCAATCGCCGTTCGCGCGTGCAACTGAGCGCGCTGGGTTTTGAGAAGCGAGCCGTACAGGGCATCCTGGATTAGTGCATGTTTGAATGCGTATTCCGGGTCGAAGGTCGTCTCCGCGATGTCCACCCTGAATACGATGTCTTGCTCGCCCGCCTTGGGAAGAACGTCCGCCGCCGCGACCAAACCTTGGCAAACATCGGACACCAGCTCGGTTGGAAACTGTCGCCCGATGACTGAGGCGGTTTGCACGACCGCGCGTTCCTCAGGCTGCAGCCGATGCACGCGATCCATGATCAGATTTTCCAGGCTGGTCGGTACATCCTCGGTCTGAAGCGAACCTTTGTCCTTTTTGTTCGCCAAGAAATTCGCGATCTCTTCGGCAAAGAGCGGATTCCCCTCCGCCTTCAGAATGGCTGTTCGCAGAACATCCGGAGAAAATGAGTGCCCTACAAGCCTCTCTCGAACCAGACCGGCTGCATCCTCGGAATTCAGCGGCGCGAGCCGTAGCTCGACCAACCGACGAGCGTCTGCCGTCCAAGGTATGTTCTTTGTCGACCGCGTCGTCAGCAGGAGCATCATGCGGATGCGTTCGGTGCGCTCAGCGAGCTCCCGCAACAACTCCATCGAAGCGCTATCTGCCCAATGCAGATCCTCAATGAGGAGCAGCAGTGGGTGTTCAAGCCTTGACCACCCTTCGATGACTCCGATCAACGCCTCACGGGTCCGAACCCCCGTCAGCTCAGCTGCGGGCAGGGCTCCAAGCCCGCCCGAGTCTCTACCGAGAAGGTTGAGGAGATATGGGAGCACCGGGTGAGGCTCAAGCCCAAGACGCCCAAGCCCCGCCACTAATCGTGATTCAATCACGCTCACTTCAGTGCCATCCGGGATCGACAATGCATCCCTGAGCAAGTCAATGAACGGATGAAACGGCGTTGTCGCCGCTTCAGACCGACAGGCCGCCTCCAACACCATGATCGGCCGACCCTCTAACTCCCTCTGGAACTCATACACGATACGGGATTTGCCAAGCCCAGCCTCGCCGGAGATTACTGCCACGACAGAATGGTCACTAAGTGCCGTTGACCACCACTCACGCACTTGGTCCAGTTCGAATTGGCGGCCTTTGAAATTGCTCAGGCCTCGATGCTGTTTTGCCCCGAAACGGCTCATGCCGATCCGCAGTCTTTCGACCCTGCAGAGGGCAACCGGCGCGCTCTTGCCTTTCAATTCCCGCGAGCCCAACTCTGTGATCTCGGCAAAGCCGCTGACCAGATCGGCAAAAGACTTGGTGCAGTAGACCGCGTCGGGCTCCGCAGCGCTCTGTACGCGCGCGGCCAGATTAACGGTGTCCCCTAGGGCGTTGTAGGCGAGCGCCTTATCAGTACCGATCTGACCAACGATCACCGGTCCTGCGTGGAGACCAATGCGCAGTTTGGGGGTGCACGCAAACTGCTTCTCCAATTCGGGTCCAAGAGCGCGAATGCGACCTTGGATGTCGAGCGCAGTTCTACAGGCGCGCAGGGGGGCGTCTTCGATCGCGGTCGGAGCACCGAAAACCGCCATGAGGCCGTCGCCCGCAAAGTCCTGAAGGACACCTCCGTGGCGAGCGATAATTTCAGATTGTTCATTTGCCAGGCGCCGGATAAGCGAAAACACGCCCTCCTCGCCCAGGCGATCCGTCAATGGCGTGAAGCCCACTAAGTCAGTGAACATCACTGTGACGTGTCGGCGCTCGCCGTCAGCTAGTGGAGTGTGCGAGGCATCGGACAGCTGAACGTGAACCATGCCATTTCCCCGACAGCAGGTATTCAACGATCCATCAGCGTTACTCCTCGCGTCAACAAACACAAGAGCATTGTGGTGCGAGCGCTCATTCCGGAGCTTCGCGCACCTCCTGCAATGTTGCATGCCGCAGCGTCTCCTCGCCCTTCAGCGTCGACACCTCCGCCATGCGCAGGCCCGCGCCATAAGCGACCGACAGCGCGGCCTGGTGCTTGAGGCAGGTGGTGCGTTGAGCAGCCGGACGACCTCGTCGCGGCTCAGGACCACCGGCAGCTTGCGCGGGTGCGCCAGACGAACGAGCTTGCGCGCCAGATCGGGACGATCGACTGTATGCGTGAAGAAGAAGCGTAGCGCCGACACGATGCTGTTCATGGTCGGCACGGGAACGCCGTCTTCTTGCTGGTCGATCTGGAACCGGCGGAGGTCGTCGGCGGTCGCTGTGTCTGGTGAACGCCCGAGGAACGTCGCCAGGCGTCCGATGTCGCGGAGATAGTTGCGCTGCCTCTCCCGGGAGAAACGCCGCATGTTCATGCCGTCGATTAGCCGCTGACGAAGTGGACTGATGGGTGCACCGAGAACTGAACGGGGCATGGTCAGACTCCTTGTTGAAGAAGCCCGTGATGCTCTGCCTCTGCCGAACCTCGCTCAACGCGGGCGCGACGACCGGGTTCGTGATCTCTACCTCACCCCTTGCGCCCATCCCGCGCAGGGGGTCCGTTCGTCGGCCCCAAAGCTGCCCGGCCGCAATGCGCCAAAACCAGCCGTTGAGGTCCGTTAGTGCGTCATCTGCAAGCGGACATCCTATCGGGTCCAGGATGCCGCGCCCGCAGCTGATATCTGCGTCAAATATTCTCCGGTGTGACAATTTCAAAAGGTATGGATCGCTGAAGGGTGGCAAATGGAGCTTGCGGTCCAATGACATCAATCATCGTTTGGACAAGAAGGGCCGAGGTCGCTTCGAGCGGATGGCAAAGAGCTGCAGTGATCAGGCCCTCAGACAGTCCCTTTCGAGTTTCGGGACCAATGTCACGGCATACTACTTTGATACCCGACCGCCGCTCAGGAGACACCTCCCTCAAGGCACGAAGTACACCAGTTATTCCGCCGCCGACGATCAGAATGCCGACGAGATCGTCAGTCGATTTCAGAAGCTCAGTCACCATTCGATAGGCCTCACTGGCTTCCTCGTGGGTCGGACGGCTTTCCTCTACCGCTAGCCGTGGAGCGTGCTCGCGCAAATAGGAACGGAAACTGGCGTCTGACACATCCTGGCATTGATACCGGTGGTTGCCTATGAAAACCGCTATACGACCCGGTCCGTGAGTGGTTTGGGTAATCAGGAAGGCTGCAGTGCGCCCCAGCTTCCAGTTGTCGGTGCCTACATATGCGGCCCTTTCCGGCGCGGACTGATCCGTGATGTAGGAGACAACCGGTTTGCCCATCTCCTTCAGCGAACGGATGGCCTGGCCAATGATGGGGTGATCTGCCGCGACCACCGCAACGGCGTCGCATGAATCGCCCAGCGCAATCAGACGGCTCGCGATTGTCTCCGGCGTCAGCAGATCCACGAAGTCGACTATTGGATCGATGACCTCGTCGCGACGCTCGCGACAGGCGGCAATAATCTTTTTCCCGAACAATTGGTAGAGATCACGGGTCGACTGCTGAAGCAGGAAGCCCAATCGGTAGTGTGGAGATATTTTACGAGCCCGATCATCAATGGCTCCGATTCCGTAAAACCCAATTTCCTCCGCTGCGCTTTGTACTCGTTGGACGGTCTTCGGGCGTACTGAAACGGTGCCACTTAGAATTCGATTCACGGTCGCCACCGAAACGCCTGCCGCAGTAGCGAGATCGTGGATTGTCGGTCGCCTCATGAGCTCTATCCCAACTATATCATCATGACTGATATTAAATGATACAAATCTCGCTTTGATACTATTTTCGCCTTCTAGAAATATCAAGCCTCCGATATGAATCGTGCCCAGTTGAGGGGCCGATCTTGTGAAGAGCCCAATGGGGTATAGCCCTGCGGGGAGGCGCTGTTACGATGGATGACCTTCAGTATGGAACACGCGACAAACGCGGCAATTGGGTGCCGCACCGCCGCGCCGAGCCGGCGCCGCTGTGGCATCGTCCGTTCAATGCAAAAAAGGTGGTGGCCTGGATTCCGGAATTTCTTTGGCCGTGGAATGCCTTCCATCTTGCGACGGCACTCATTTGGGTAAACCTGCTGATCCCGAGCTGGCACAGTCTGGCGAACTTTTCCTTGCTCAATTATTTTTGGCTATACGGCCTCAACGCTGCCGGCATCTTTTTCTTTTACGGATTCTTTGAGCTGCGATACTACGTCCAGCGCAGACAAGAGAACCGCTTCAAGTACAATCAGAAATTCCCTTCAGACGCACCGTCTGACGTGTTTTGGTTTCAAAGCCAGAACATCGACAATTTCACCCGCTCGTTCTTCGTCACCATACCACTGTGGACCGTGGTCGAGATCGTGATGCTGTGGGTCTATGCAAACAGCTGGGCGGTCTGGCTGCCATGGACGACCAATTGGCTTTACCTGTCATTCCTAGTGCTTATCGCGCCGGCCCTGCATGAGGTCTATTTCTTCTTCCTTCACCGGGCAATTCATTGGCCGCCGCTCTACAAATGGGTGCATTCGGTTCATCACAATTCCATCAATCCAAGCCCCTGGTCGTCGCTGTCAATGCATCCAGTCGAAGGCTTCCTCTACCATGCTGAAGCCTGGCTGCATCTGTTGATTCCTTCCAACCCGGTCTGCGCCTACTTCACGCTGCACGGCGCGGGATTTGGAGCCGTGAACGGCCACCTTGGCTTTGAGATATTCGAAATCACGGACAAAGCTAACCTCGATACCCATTCTTACTTGCACTACCTGCACCACAAGTATTTCGAGGTGAACTACGGCGGCGACGGGCTAGTACCCCTCGATAAGCTATTCGGTACTTGGCACGACGGCAGTAAGGAAGCCGACGAGGTCATGAAGGCGCGGTTCCGCAAAAAGAAGGAAAAGGTGCGTAGCCGGCAGGAAGGCCGCAGCGATCCGCCGTCAGGAATGCCGGCGGAATGACGAACCAAACGCAGTTCCGATTATGCCCAGGAGGAGCGGGCGCGGGACAGCCAATCTTTTGTTGAAGCCCTGCAGGGGTAAATCTGGGAGGAAGACTATGAAGCTTTTCAAGACGCTCGTGTCGACAGCGGTGCTGATCGGGTTCAGCACCGGCGCGACGTTCGCCGCCAACATCTTCGTCATCGGCGGCAAGCCGGACGATCCATTCTGGTCGATCGTCAAGCGTGGCGCCGAAGACGCCGGCAAAGTGGTCGAGGCCCAGGGCGGTAAGGTCACTTGGCTCGGACCCCAAAACTACGACAATCTGGGCGTGGACGCCGCCGAGCTGATCCGGCAGGCAATCGACCAGAATGCCGACGCCATTGTCGGTCCGGACTGGGTGCCAGAAGCAATGGATCCTGCGTTCAAGGCCGTCAAGGATGCCGGCATTCCGCTGGTCATCTACAATGCTGGCGGGTTGAAGGCGGCCGATCGCCTCGGCGCGCTGAACTACGTCGGCTCTGACGACTACAAGGGTGGCGTCGCGGGCGGCGAGTACCTGGCCAAAGCCGGCAGCAAGAAAGGCGTCTGCATCAACACCCTCCCGGGTGCCGCCAATATCGAAGCTTATTGTGGTGGCTTCAAAGAGGGGATGAAGAGTGGCGGCGGCGAGGCCGACGTGTTGCCCTTGCCAGCCACGTCGTTCGGTTCAGCTACAGCTGTTGCGCAGGCTGTGAAGGCCTATTTGCTGCAGCACTCGGACGTGACCGCCGTGTTCACCATCGGTAACGTTGACGCCAACTCCGCCATGAACGGCCTCACCCAGGCCGGAAAAAGTGATAAGGTTCGTCTCTGCGGCATCAACTTCGACGAGACCATCCTGAACAACATCAAGGATGGGAAACAGGCCTGCGCGATTGATCAGCAAGGCTACCTGCAGGGCTACCTCGCCGTGGCGATCCTGAACGGCAATGTGAACTACGGCCTCACCGTGCCCACTCGTGAGATCCTGACTGGACCTGGCATCATCGACAAGGCTTCCGTGGATGCTACCATCGCTGGTGTGAAAGCCGGGACGCGATAGCCCCTTTATTCAGTGCCGGCCTCGCATGGAGCGGGGGCGGCCATTCCATCTCCCTGCGGCGGCCTCATCGTGGCTGGCCGCCCGCTCGCGGATTACCCAATGGCACATCCCGTGACTTCCACATCGATCCAGACGGCGTACCCCACGCGGTCCGGACTCGCCCTCGGCCGGCTGGCGCGTCGACCAGAGTCGGGCTCGTTCCTTGGCCTGGTCGCGGTTCTGCTTTTCTTTGGCCTGTTCAGCGGAAGCGGCTTCCTATCGGCAGCCGGCACGGCCAGTTGGTTGAACATCGCGTCCGAGATTGGGATCATCGCCATGCCGATAGGGTTATTGATGATCGCCGGGGAACTCGACATCTCGGTCGGCGCCGTGATCCCCGCAGCGTCGCTTACCGCTGCCATCATCTCGGGTCACTATGGGCTGCCCGACTGGCTTGGCATAACGGCCGCGCTTGGCCTCGGCCTCGCTGTCGGCCTCCTCAACGGGCTCTTCGTGACGAGAACGACCATCCCGTCACTCATAATCACAATCGGCACCATGTTCCTCACGATGGGCCTGACGCTAGGTCTCACCGTCAAGATCGCCGGCAGCACCGGCGTGTCACTGGTGCCAGACCCGCTTACCAAGGCAATCTTCGGCGCCTATCTCGGCGGCATGTTCCAAGTCACGATCCTGTGGTGGGTGCTGTTCGTGATTGGCCTATTCTGGCTGTTGCACATCTCCCCCCTGGGCAACTGGGTCTATGCACTCGGTGGCGACAAGGAAAGTGCGCGCAACGTTGGCATTCCGACCAAGCGGCTGACCATCGGTCTGTTCATGCTATCCGGCTTCAGTGCCGCTTTCGTCGGGGTCAGCGAGGTGATGGTCTATCAGAGTGCGCAGGTTCTGGCTGGTCAGTCCTTTATCTTCAATTCCATCATGTGTGTGGTCATCGGGGGCGTTCTGCTCACGGGTGGCTTCGGCTCGATCGTTGGCATCGTGTTCGGCACGATTACCTTCTCGATCGTGAACCAGGGCATTTACTTCACCAGCCTGGATCCCAACATCGGAAGCATCATAATCGGCGCGCTTCTTTTGATCGCGGTGCTGACAAACGACACATTCCGGCAATTGGCACTCAGCTATTCTTCGAAGAGAGGAAAGCAGCCATGATGGACGTGATCAAATCCGTACTGCGTCGTCCCGAAGCCGGCTCGATCCTCAGTCTTGTTGGCGTGGTGTTGTTCTTCGTTCTATTCGGCGGCGCCAACCTGGGTACGCTCGTTGGCGCGGCGAGTTGGGTCAATTTCGCGGCCAATCTCGGCATCGTCGCCATTCCCGTCGGGCTGCTGATGATCTCAGGTGAACTCGACATTTCCATCGGCGCTCTGATCCCCGCTGGTTCCATGACAACCGCCATACTCACCGGTTACTACGGATTGCCAATAGGGGTAGGAATAGCTGGAGCGCTCGCAGTCGGCGTGGCGGTAGGCCTGGTCAACGGTCTGCTGACGATCCGCACCTCCGTGCCCTCGCTCATCATTACTCTGGCCACGCTGGTCGCCATGCAGGGGGTGGTGCTCAGTGCTTCGGTGCTTCTGACCAGTAATGCCAGCGTTGCCCTGACCGCACCGGATTGGGCCAAATTCCTCTTCGGCCAGTTGATCGGCGGCAGTCACCAAGTCATCATCATCTGGTGGGTCGCCTTCGCTGCTATCACAGGCTTCGTTCTGCACAAGACCCGTTACGGAAACTGGCTATTTGCAATGGGCGGCGACCGCGTCAGCGCCCGCAACGCCGGCATTCCGACAGACCGCGTGACCATTGCGCTGTTTGTGTTGTCCGCAGTCAGCGCCACCTTTGTCGGGATCTGTCAGGCGATCCTGTTCAATTCCGCCCAGGTCTCCGGTGGCATGAGCTTTATCTTCAACGCCATCGTGTCCGTGGTCGTGGGCGGCGTGCTGCTGACCGGCGGTTTCGGATCGGTGGTGGGTATCTTCGTCGGCACCATCACCTTCGCCATCGTCAGCCAGGGCATCTACTTCACCCAGATTGACCGGAACTGGTCGAACCTGATCATCGGCGTGATGCTTCTGGTGGCGGTGATGATGAACCAGTCCTTCCGCGACCTGGCTCTGTATTTCAGGCCGCGGAGCGAGCGAAGCGTGCCGCGGGAGCCAGCAAACCCATGAAAAATGATCTGCTACAGCAGCCAAGCAATGGGCTCGCATCGATCGACGAGCATCGACCTTCAATTTCCTCGCCGAACAACAGTGTCAGGCCAGCCGGATCGCAGATGGGAGATGTGCCCGCCATGAACGACAAACCTGCCATTCTCGAACTGAGAAACGTCAACAAGTCCTTCGGACCAATCGACGTCCTGCACGATATTTCGCTGACGGTGCGCGCTGGCGAAGTTCTTTGTCTGCTCGGTGACAACGGCGCCGGCAAGTCGACCCTCATCAAAACGCTCGCCGGTGTCCACAAACCCACCAGCGGCCAGATACTGATGGACGGTCAGCCGGTTACCTTCTCTGGACCTCGGGAGGCCCAGGCACAAGGAATCGCTACAGTGCACCAGTTCGGCGGCACCTTCCCGCTGATGAGCATCGGGCGGTCCTTCTTCGTCGGCGTAGAGCCGACCAAAGGCTGGGGACCGTTCAAGATCTACGACCGCAAGCGCGCCAACGAAATCGCGGTGAAAGCGGTACGCGATTTCGGAATCACCCGCATCGATGACGGTGACCGCCTGGTAGGGGGACTGTCCGGCGGCGAACGCCAGTCGCTCGCCATTGCCCGTGCTGTGTATTTTGGAGCGCGCGTACTGATCCTGGACGAACCGACCGCGGCGCTCGGCGTCAAGCAGGCATCGCACGTGTTGCGTATCGTCAACGAGGCGAAGCGGCGCGGCCTGGCCGTGGTCTTCATCACCCACCAGGTCATGCACGCCATGGCCGTCGGCGATCATTTCGCGGTGCTGATCCGCGGCGCCATCGCCGCCGATTTCCGCAAAGGCCAACGGTCCCGCGAGGAGATCACAGATCTGATGGCAGGCGGCGAGACCATGGCCGACCTCGAAGCCCAGGTCGAGGGTTACATGGAAACGCATGAGGGGCACCCGCCGTCCCTCCAGGTGGTGGAGGGATCAGCCGCCCCGTAGACCCTTCCCTGGAGGCCCAGCAAGTCGGCTGCGCATCATGGCGCGCCGCTGCCCGTAAATTCGAAACGCAAGGAATAGGACTGAGATGACAATCCGCATTGCGGTGATCGGCGCCGGCTTAATGGGCGCAGATCATGCCAAGATAGTCGCCGAGGAGCTGCCCGGCGCAAAGCTCCAATTGGTCTGCGACATGGATGAGCAGCGCGCTCGTCTGGTCGCCGATGCATTTGGTGCCTTCGACATTGCCACTGACCCCCAGGGCGCCATCACGCGGCAAGACGTGGACGCCGTGATCATTGCGAGTCCCGATTTCACGCATGCGCCGCTTTCGATGGCCTGCATCGCCGCCGGCAAGCGGGTTCTATGCGAAAAACCGCTGTCACAAGCATCAGCTGACTGCATCGCCGTGATGGAAGCCGAACAGAAAGCGGGGGCGAAATTCGTCCAGCTCGGCTTCATGCGGCGTTACGACCGCTCCTATCAGGAAATGAAGCAAGCGCTTGATGATGGTCATCTCGGCCGGGCGCTGATCATGCACAATTTTCACCGCAATGTTGAAACGCCTGCGGCCGACTTCTCCGGCGCGATGGCTATCACCAATTCGGCCCCGCACGAATTCGATGTCGTGCGATATGTGCTCGGCACCGAATATGCTGCCATCTCCGCATTCCAGCCAAGCCGCTCTGACGCGCGTGTCGCACCTGTCTTCATGGTGTTGGAAACGGTGGACGGGCAGCTCGTCAATATCGAGATCAACAACAACGCCGCCTATGGCTATGACGTTCGTGCCGAGCTGATTGGCGAGAACGGCGCCGTGGCGACGAACAACGTTGCCTACACCCGCAGGGAGTCGGCGCTTGCCCAAAGCACAACCTACGACGCCGACTGGCGGACGCGCTATTACGACGCCTATCGCCGCCAGAACCGCGACTTCCTTCGCTTTGTCATGACTGGCGCGTTCCCCGCGACCGCCTCGGATTGCTGGGACGGCTATTGCGCCGCCGTCGTTGCCGAGGCCGGCGTGGTGGCGCTGAAAGAAGCCCGTCGTACGCCTGTGCAGATGATTGCAAAGCCGGAGTTCTACGCGTGAAGCTGGGTTTCGTATCAGACAGTCTCGGCGGTCTGCCTTTCGACGCGGTGTTGGACCATGCAAAGCGCATGGCGGTATCTGGCATCGAGGTGAATACCTGCGGTTGGTCGACCGCCCCGCATTTCCGGCTTTCGTCCATGCTGGGCGACAGCGAAGCGCAGAAGCGGTTTGCTGGAGCGTTCGAAGAACGTGGGCTGGAGATCATCAGCCTCAACGCCAACGGCAATCCGCTGCACCCGACGGATCCGGCCCAGGGCCAAGGGTTGAAAGACACGATCCGCGTCGCCGGCGAGATGGGCATTCGCACTGTCTGCACCATGAGCGGTCTGCCGGCAGGCAGCGCCAGCGATGTCATGCCGAACTGGGTCGTCTCGTCCTGGCCGCCGGAAACGCAGACCATGCTTAGATATCAATGGGAGGATAAGCTGATACCCTTCTGGACCGAGATCGCGGCGCTGGCGAAGGAAAACGGTGTCGATCGCATCGCGCTCGAACTCCACGGCAATCAGTGCGTATACAACGTGCCCTCGCTCCTGAAGCTTCGAGCAGCGGTAGGACCTGTCCTAGGCGCCAACCTGGACCCCTCGCACTTATTCTGGATGGGTGCTGATCCCCTCGCTGCCGCCGAAGCGCTAGGCGCGGCCGTTTATCATGTCCATGCCAAGGACACGATGCTGAACCGGCCCGTTCAGGCAACGACGTCGCTGCTTGAGAATGGCAGCCTGATGGACATTCCGGCCCGCTCGTGGAGCTACATCACGCTCGGCTTCGGCCATGGTGAGGAGTGGTGGCGTCAGTTCTGCTACCGGCTCAAGATGGCTGGCTACGACGGCTGGCTTTCCATCGAGCACGAGGACGTCCTTCTGAACTCGCTGGAGGGGCTCGAAAAGTCCGTCGCGCTGCTCCAGGGCGTGATGCCGTCAGCTCCCGCAGACTTCAAGCCGCAAGATATCTGAGGAGAGACGCATATGCCCTGGGTTGACGCTTGTGCCGCTGATGAAATCGAAGCCGAGGAAGCCAAACGCTTCGACAGTGGCGGCCGCACCTTCGCCATTTTCCGCAACGACGCGGATGAATACTATTGCACAGACGGGCTTTGCACGCATGAGAAGATCCACCTCGCGGACGGTCTCGTCATGGGGAATACGGTGGAGTGCCCCAAGCACGCTTCCGTTTTTGACTTCACGACCGGCGAAGTAGAGACGCCCCCGGCCTGCGAGAACCTCAAGACTTACAAGACAAAGGTCGAGAATGGCCGCGTCATGGTCGAGGTTTGAGTCATCATGGGCCAAATCTTTCAACTCGCCGCTTGCGCCGAAATGCTCTGGCGCGACAAGCCCATCGAATGGCGCGCCGCTCGCCTGCACGAGATGGGGTTCGAGGTCGGCCTCTGGAATTGGCCCGACCATGATCTGACGAAGCTGGAGAAATCAGGAGCGACCTTCTCCATCATGAACGGCTACCTGCGCGGGCGCCTGACCGATGAGGAGGGGGCTGCGGAGTTGCTGGAAACGGCGCGACAGACCGCCCAGGTGGGAAAACGCCTCGGCGTCGCGCGGTTGAACCTCCACGGAACGGGCCTCGGCGAGGGTGGCTTGCCGGTCATGCCGGTCGAGATGGTCACCGGTGCCATGTGGCTGAAAGCGCGCGATACGCTGCACCGCGTTGCGGAAATGGCCGAGAAGGAGGACGTGACCTTCACGCTGGAAAACCTCAATCTTCCTGTCGATCACCCCGGCGTGCCCTTCGGACGCGCGGAAGACACGCTGGCGCTGGTTTCGTCGATCGACCATCCGCGCTTGCGCCTCAACTTGGATCTCTACCATGCGCAGATCGGCGAAGGGAACTTGATCGAACTCTGCCGGGCCTGCCTGCCGTGGATCGGCGAGGTCCAGGTCGCGGATGTACCGGGCCGCATGGAGCCGGGCACAGGCGAAGTGAACTGGCATGCCATCGCCAAGGCGCTGAGTGCGATGGGCTATGCCGGCCCCATCGGGATGGAAGCCTTTGCCTCGGGCGACCCGGAAGCCGCACTCGAAGCATTCCGCAACGCGTTCACGGTGTAAGACAATGGTCCACAGGAACACACGTCCCACAGTCGCCGACATCCGAGCCATGAAGGCGCGCGGGCAGAAAATCTCGATGCTCTACGTGACGACGCTCGAAGAGGCGGCAGCCGCCGATGCGGCTGGCATCGACATGCTCTCCATCGAGGGCCGTTTCTTCTCCCCCGAAATGCGCGAGGCGGCTGGGCGTTGCTTCGTCCAGGTGGGACTGCCATACGGCGGCTGGGGGACCTTCAACGGCCGCCCCCTGGCGACCGCGGAGGATTATCTGCGCGCAGCCTTCCATTTTGCCGCGATCGGCGGCGACTGCTTTTATTGCGCGGCCGCCTACGACATTCAGAAGGCACTCTGTGACAACCACGTGCCGATCGTCGCGCATGTCGGGCTTGTCCCTTCATACATCACCTGGACCGGGTTCCGCGCCGTGGGCAAGACCGCTCAGGAAGCTCTTAAGGTCTGGCAGCAGGTAAAGCAGCTTGAAGCTATAGGTTGCTTCGGGGCTGAGCTCGAAGTCGTGCCGGACCGGATCGGCGAGTTCATTTCGAAGAACACGTCGATGATCATGCTCGGTATGGGGGCCGGTCCGGGAGCCGATGCGCAATACCTGTTCGCGGAGGACGTGCTGGGCCACACCGACGGCCACAAGCCACGCCACGCCAAGACCTATCGCAATTTCGCGGCTGAGTTTGCGCGGCTCCAACAAGAGCGGATTGCCGCGTTCAAGGAATTCATCGCCGACGTCGGCTCCGGCGCCTACCCGCAGCCGCAGCACAATGTTTCGATCGCGGAGGCGGAATACGGCCAATTCCTGGAACAGGCGAAAGCCTGAACCAGCTCCAGAGCCATCCCTCAAATGGGGAGGGGACGGCCTCGTCCCCATCAGCGGGCAAGCACCTTCAAAGCTTTCTCGCCGATTTGAAGCTTAACCAGACACAGCAAAGCCAGAGGACAACCATGCTCAAAATCGCCCGTCCCTGGTGGCGTCGGCCCAATGACGATCGCCTGCCTGCTTCCAACGCGCTGACAGCGTTTCGTCGCAGCCTTCAGGCGTAGTCCGCTCAGGAAGAGAGCCAATGTTGAACTTTGCACTTCGCGTCAAATGCCGCTCCACCAGGGGGATCGTCGCTGCGATCTCGACCTTTCTCGCCGACCAGACCTGCAACATTACCGACAGCGCGCAGTTCGACGACGCCGACACCTGCAACTTCTTCATGCGGGTGAGCTTCCGCTCCGAAGGCGGGTGGGGGCTGGAAGAACTCCGTTCGGGCTTCAAAACAATCGCCTCGCACTTCGGCATGGAGTGGGAGTTCTTCGACGAGAGCGTCAAGCGCAGGGTCATCATAATGGTTTCGCGCTTTGGCCATTGCCTCAACGATCTTCTCTATCGCTGGCGTATCGGAGCGCTTCCGATCGACATCGTCGCAGTGATCTCCAATCACAAGGATTACCAGAAAGTCGTCGTGAACCACGACATCCCGTTTCACCTCATCAAGGTGACGAAAGAGAACAAGGCCGAGGCAGAGGCACAGCAGATGCGCGTCGTCGAGGACACAGGCGCCGAGTTGGTTGTCCTGGCGCGGTACATGCAGGTTCTCTCGGAAGAGATGTGCCGGAAAATGTCAGGCCGGATCATCAACATCCACCATTCCTTCCTGCCCTCGTTCAAGGGCGCCAATCCCTACAAACAGGCCTACGAGCGAGGTGTAAAGCTGATCGGAGCCACTTCACACTACGTGACGACCGATCTGGACGAGGGCCCGATCATCGAGCAGGACACGATCCGTGTGACGCATGCGCAGTCCAATGAGGACTATGTCAGCCTCGGCCGCGACGTCGAGGCACAGGTGCTCTCCCGGGCTATTCACGCCCATATCCACCGACGGGTTTTCCTCAACGGCAACAAGACCGTCGTTTTCCCTGCCTCGCCCGGATCGTTCGCCTCCGAGCGCTTGGGCTGAGGTGGCTCTTGAAAGCCTTGCCGTCATGGGCTGGATCTCAGGACCGTCTGGCTGCCGGTTCTTCGAAGTTCTGGAGGTTTTCGGATGAAATCGCCTGTACTTGCACACAGACCGAAATGTCTTGATGAGATCAAAACTGCGATCGCGAAGCGCGAGCTTCGATTGACCCCCGCTCTCGAGAAGGTAGCTCGGCAGGCACTCGACAAACCGGAGATCATTGCATTTGAAAGCGCTGAGGCAATCGCCCGCCGTTGTGGCGTCGGCACTACCGCGCTGACAAGGCTTGCCCGCTGTTTTGGATTCACTGCTTTTCGAGAGATGAAGAAGTTTTTTCAGGATAATATGCGCGCTCGAGGCGGGCGCTCTTTGCCGCCAAGCCACCAACGTGGTCGACCAGCGTGAAAATCTTCGACACGCGTGCAGAGCTAGCGTTGGTCGTCAGATTGCTAGGCCGAGTAATCAAATCGCATTGAGTAGCGGGGCGGCATGATCGGGTTGCGCTTACGCCGCAGACCGGCTGGAACTCAATGCCAGAACAGGTCAGGTGGTGGCGAAGTCCACCCCAACCTACGGTCCGCTCTCTAAGGTCAGTAGCACGAGAGCTGCCATTCCGCTCCGGCCCCAAAACTGCCTGACCGGAATGCGCCTCAGTGCGGTCGAAGAGCAATTTGCCGCTGGCCGAAGCTGCCTCTCAGCCGACCTTGACGGTGATGGCCCCTGACCGCTCCCGGGCGGCATGCCGGCTTAGCTAGTACCTCAAGTCGCTGTCTCCCTGCTGACTAGAGTCCCCGTTCGACGGATGCATTCGTCCTAGACCTTCGCATCGCATGACAGATGCTTCCGGTCGATAGCCTGGACCGGCAGCCCGGTGCACTGTCTCGAAGCGATGCGACGGCCAATTGGCCGCTCGATCAGAAAATCGAACCTGAATCACGGACCGAGGAAGTACGTCATGAAGATCGTTGTTATTGGTGGAACCGGACTGATCGGCTCGAAGACAGTCGAGAGGCTGCGTAAGAAGGGCCATGATGTGCTCGCAGCGTCACCTAACGGCGGCGTCAACACGATCACCGGCGAGGGTCTCTCCGAAGCGCTTGCGGGAGCGCAGGTCGTCATCGACCTGGCGAATTCGCCCTCTTTCGAGGACAAGGCCGTTCTGGAGTTCTTCGAAACCTCTGGCCGGAACTTGCTCGCAGCAGAAAAAACCGCCGGCGTGAAGCACCACATCGCCCTTTCGATCGTGGGCGCCGAGCGTCTGCCTGAAAGCGGCTACATGCGCGCCAAGATGGCCCAGGAAAGGCTGATCCGAGGCTCCGCAATCCCATACACGATTGTCCACTCGACGCAGTTTTTCGAATTTCTGAGCGGCATTGCCCAGTCGGGTACTGTCGGAGACGTCACGACAGTTCCGAATGCCTATTTTCAACCAATCGCGTCTGACGACGTCGCGGACATCATGACGGATGTGGCGCTTTCGCCACCGGTCAATGGCGTGATCGAGATTGCAGGCCCAGAGCCGATCCGCATGAGCGACCTCGTTGCTAGATTTCTGAAGGCAACGAACGATCCGCGTAAAGTAACAGCGGATCCCCAGGCACGCTATTTTGGCACGGAACTTAACGATCGCTCCCTCGTGCCAGGCGATCATCCGCGCATCGGTGCAACGGACTTCGAAGACTGGTTCGGCCACGCCCAGCTCCAGCGGAACTGATCTGTGATTTGCGTGCCGCTCGACGGCGGGACACTGAAGGTTTCTGAGAGTGTTCCGCACGTACGTCATGTCACGGCCCAGCGCGACATAGCCAAACTGATCTGCTCGCCTTCATCAGGTCATAGGCTCACGCCGCTCCCCCCGGCAAGAGCCTGATCGCCGGCCGCCCCTCCCATCGGCCGGCGATCCCTTCTTCACCTCATCGCAAACAAGGAACCCAAACCATGATTAAGACCATCCTCTGTACCGCTGCTCTTGCAGCTGTTTTTGCAACCGCGGCCAAGGCCGACGATTCTTCAGGCGCAAAGGTGACCATGGTCTACGACCACCAACTCCCGAATGTGCCCGGCAAGAGCATGCGTGCCGTGCTGGTCGAGTATGGGCCTGGCGGCAGCTCCCCGTCACATACTCACGCGAAGTCGGCCTTTATCTTCGCAACGGTTCTGGAAGGCGCGATCCGCAGTCAGGTCAATAATGGGCCAGTGACCACCTATCGGACTGGCGACAGTTGGTCCGAGTTCCCCGGTGATCATCACGGCGTCAGCGGAAATGCCAGCACCACCGAGCCTGCTCGATTGCTTGCCGTGTTCGTCGTCGATACGGACGACACAAACCTGACGACATTCGAAAAGTGAGGTCGACAGAAGGTAGGGCGATCTCGGAGGACTTTGATGCACATCGAACAACTCAACGCGCCGACAAAGGCTCGCCTTATGGTGATCGAGGCCAACTCGGCGGCGCAAGCCGCGGCGCTTTCGCTTTCGAAGCCTGGCATTGGCCTTGTCGTTGTATGCGGCGAAAACGGAGCGGCGGCTGGCGTGCTAAGCGAAACCGACCTCATCCGCCCACCTCACCAGCCCGATATCGCATCCGCCCTAATGACCAGCCCAGTCGTGTCGTGCGGTCCGGGAGATGATCTCCGCTGGCGGCGCGCAGGGCGCGCGCGAGCCGCTCGTCCCCCAGACGCAGTGATTCCTGCGCGCGGACCTCGTCGTCGATGTCGAAATTGACGCCGTACAAGCGAAGGATTGTTCTGTCTTCGTCGCGCAACGGTTGAACGCGAATCGACGCAGCGATATTCGCCATCCTTGCTGCACAGCCGACCTTTGTGCTGGAGTGGCTCTCCCCGGGCAAATGACTTCTGAAACACGGCCTTGACGCCCGCCTGGTCATTCGGATGAAACAACTCCACATGCGAGGCGAACTGCCGCGTGCCTCGCGGTTCCTCCTTGGCTGAACTGATGCCCGCCCAGTCTGCGAACCGTTTGTTGAAATAGTACGGCAATCCCGCCGGCGTCATCTGCCAGATCATCGTGGGCACCGTATCGATCAGCAGCCTGAGTTCCCTCTCGCTGCTGCGCAGCGCGGTCTCCGCTTTGCGCCGGTCGTCTATGTCCTCGGTATGGCCATGCCAGCCGACGATTCGTCCCTGGTCATCGCGCGAGGCAACACTGGTATCGCCAAACCACTGATAGGTGCCATCAAGCCGGCGCAAACGCTTTTCTTCGATCATAGGCTCGCCCATCTCTAGGCTGTGGCGCCATTGCGCCATGCTCGCCTCGACATCGTCGGGGTGGACAAATCTCCGCCACCGAGACAAGTCGTCGGCATCCATGATCTCGCGCATTTCCTCGACCGTGACGCCAATGTACCCAAAGGGCTGCGGGAGTGAGAAACCGAAGGCGTCCGTCCGGACAGGCGGATCAGGCGATGCCCGGAATATCGGCGATGCCCGACCCGGCACTCTGGTAAAGCCTGTTATAGAAGCTGATGGTCCCGAAGATTCTTACCACCAGCCAAAGTGCAAACGCCCCGAAACAAACGCCGCGAACCGAGCAAGACCGTTCTCTGTGACGTATTCCGGCGACAGCAGGATCGCCGCTGACACCAAGCTCACGGCTGCTACGGCATCCGATCCCGCCTTCCCGCCCATGCAGACGCAGACAATTGCGACCACGACCAACAGGTCAGATGGCTCATGGGTTAAAAGCGTAACCAAAACGCATCCAACGCCAATCGCGGCAGGCCATGGCGTGGCGCTGCCGCAATGAGGTTAGTTCCATCTGAGACCCTCTAGATCCGCTTCCCCGGCCGACCTGTCATCGTGGCCGCGTCTACTCAGTTCGCAAAGCGCCCCGTTTTTTACCGATTCTGCGACTGCTTTCCCGGCAGCCGAAGCCATCTTCAACTGGCACTGAAATAGGTTGGAGGCGGCTGACAATCGTTGAATGGATGTGAGACGGACCGCCAATTTTTTCACAGTCACTCACTTCGCTAAACCCAAGATCGAACGCAATCTCCTTCATCGCACCGGAGACCACGAATTCTGGGCTGAGGAAAACGACAACTTCTCCTCAATATCTGACATGACAGAAGCATTGAGGCCAGTGCAACACGACGAACGATGTAGGCATGGAGGTTTGTTTAGACAGACTTAGCCTGAGTATAGGGCCCCATCTGGTTTGAGCGCTGCAGCCGCGCAGCAGCGTTGGAGGCGCCGAGGCAGCAGGAGGCACAGGAGGCACAGGAGGCAAGCCGAAACTCCCGTTGCCGCGCCGCGGCGCCCTCCGGGCAACAGAGTTAGTTGGAGCTCGAATGAGCTTGCGTCCTGCGACTTGCCACAAGTTGCGCCGCAGCTGTTGTCGCTACGCAAACCCCGACCAGGACATGCGTCCACATCGGCCCCTGCGCAGATCCGAAGCCGAGCAGAAACGGAGCGACCACCGCCCAGCACCCCAAGGTGAGGTTGGACCATTCCGTCCAGTCCCCGTACCGGTAGAGGGCCACGGCAGAGCTGCACACAATCAGCGCGCCCACGACCCCAGCGTCCCAAGCCGCAGCAGGTAGCCCGACGAACATGATTGCGGCGCAGGCCAAGCCTGCGCCGAGAATAAGGTTGGTCCATTCCAACCCCTTGCTTGGTACATCATTTCTCATTTTCATCTCCTTCTTCAGCCGTGCCACGGAGGTGGCCGGTACGCGGAGAATGGGGCAGTCCCAGGTACCCGCCAATTCTACGCAGGCACCTGTTCGTCGATGCTAAAGTCTAGGGCGGCCAGGCGATGATTGTAGAAGACAGCGATGCGCTCGATCATAGTTCGTCAGGGATGTGCGATCCCCGGCATACATGCCAAGTGGCATTCCTCCGCTCCGAGGAGCAAAGACGTTGCCCGGCCAATAGCATTTAGCAGATCGTGTAAGTTGACGTCTGTCCTTACTCTCAAAGCAATCCGTGAGGAGAGCCGGGAACAACCTCGTCCAGCGCGAGAACAGGCTGCTTGCCCTTCTATTCGGGACAGCAGGTCTCAAGTTTCTCGTTGGTCAGGCCCATCGGCATTGTCGCCGACTTCAATGGGCTTTTCCATGTCGTGCACCACGTCGGTCTTATTCAGCGCGATGCGAAAATCGGCAACACGCATCAGCGTGGCGCGCCAGTCGGCGATGCTGCCTACGTTGTTGATGAACCAGCGCAGCGAAGAATTCATCTGGTTAAACGCGCCGACTGCCACCATCAGTCCGCCGAAGCCTATCTGGCCCGAGAAATACACAGGTGCCGCGATAAGGATTGGGACCACGATGCCAATCCAGCCGTAAGTGTTGGTCACCCATGACAGGTTGATCTGGGCGGTGTAGATGCGCCGCATCGCTGCCAGCACCGCACTGAGGTCCATTTCGAGCCGTCGCTTCGCGTCGGCCTCGCCATGGTAGAGCGCGATGGCATCGACATTTTCGTTGATGCGCACCATGGAGGAGCGCAGTTCCGCTTCCCGTGTGTAACGATCACCGTCGAGATTGACCAGCGGGCGCCCCACCAGCCAACTCAGCCACGATGCTATGCCGGCATAAAGCAGCGCCGCCCACACCATGTAACCTGGTATCGCCAAGGGATAACCGCCAATGTGGAAGACGAAGCCAGAAGAAACCCGCCAGAGCACCTCAACAAAAGACGCCAGCAGGATGAACGACTGCAGCAGCCCGATCCCAAGGTCCGTCGACAGATCGGAAAGATGCGCGGCGTCCTGCTGCATGCGCTGATCGGGATTGACGCCGATAGCACCGGCATTTGTCAATCGCAACGCCCACGCCGGGTGCATCCATTGCTCGATCAGGTCGAGCGTCAACGCCTCGCGCAGCTTCAGCCGGATCATCTGGTTAAGCCAGGCCTGGCTAATATTGAGCACCAGAAGGCTGCCGGCAATAAGGGCAAAGATCACAAGCTGATATAGGAGAACCGGCAAGTCGCGGCGCGCCAGCGCGTCGTAGAAGGGCTGGTTCCAGCTGTTGAGCACGACCTGGCCGATCGATGTCGCGCCAATGACTGCCACGATCCCAACCGACGTCCAGAGCAGCCACTTGCGGACCGGCGATGCCTTCAAACCCAGATGGATGGTCGCCAATTGGTCGCCGAGGCTGCTGGCCTCGACCGAGACGGCGGCCATATTGACACCGGGGTTGTCGTCCGCTTGGTCAACCATACATGAGATCCATGCTTACGAGGCGGGTCACGTCGGCGCCAGAGCCGTGCCGCTAACTCGGGATTGCGAGCGGGTTCGTCGCGGTTACCGTGCTGGCCAGGGTTGGGAATACCGTTTGCCGGTTGAGACGGCGGAAAGACCGAGGCCTCGCCCGGTCCTGAAATGAATGCCGTCAGGGTCAATGGCCCCAGTTGCCCCGGCCAGATTCTTCCTTGGGCCGGATCGGCCTGCGGACGGTCTGCGGTACGCCGGCATTTTTGTCTGCTTTTTTGCTCGATGCCGTATGGACGGCGTCGGTCGCAGGCAACTGCGGATCGGTCGGACCCATAATGGTCATCTCCGGCATGATGATGACTCCTGGCTTTGGAAAAAACTGCTTCATTTCGTCGGCGGCACTTCGCGCAAATCCACGCTTCGGTTTTCGCGCCGCATGTCAGCTTGAAATATGCCAACCAAGGCAGGATGTGAGCCATCGTGCCAAGGCCACGCGCTTCCAATACCTTCGTCTATGGTCTCCCGAGCGAAGGACTGGTCGGACTGTCGAGCACGCCATGTCCAGGAGGGCGGGGGGTCTGGTTCCTGCTGACCCATTCCTGATGTGAGCTGAGACGCTCGGCGTTGAGCGTGCGGCAACCACGAACAATTGTTTCAGCTCGACCATACCTCGGCATAGGCGCGCCTAGCTGTCGGTGTCGTAGCCATCCCCACCGCCAAGTGCGAGTTCTCTGGAGCGTCGTTGGCTGCCGACGGCGTGGATGCCGCCGGCAATGATGACCGGCGCATCGCGATGAGCAGTCTCGCGCCCGACGACGGCCAAATTTTCGAAACGTCATCGAGGGTCCAGAAAGGGAAAGACCGTGAAACTCTACTATAGCCCTCTCGCCTGCAGCCTGGCCGACCACATCGCCTTGGAGGAGGCTGGTGCTTCCTTCGAGCGCGAAACTGTCAATCTCAAAACCAAGCGGACCGGTTCCGGGGAGGATTTCACCACCGTGACGCGCAAGGGGTATGTTCCAGCCCTCGTACTGGATAGCGGTGAAACGCTGACAGAAAACATCGCCGTGCTCGATTGGGTCGCATCACAATACCCGGCACTGGGAGTGGAAGGGCCAATGGGCCGTACGCGCGTTCTCGAAGCGCTGACCTACGTCTCCACGGAAATACACCGAAGCTTCAAGCCCATGTGGCACCAAGGCAGCGATGCTGAAAAGGCCAAGGCGCGCGCGACGATTACGACGCAACTCGGCCTGTTCTCGGACGAACTCAAGACCGACTATCTGTTCGGCGACAAACCCAGCGTCGCGGATTTCTATCTTTTCGTGATGCTGCTCTGGGCCGCCCGTTTCCAAGTCGCTGTTCCCGCGCCTTTGGAAGCGCTCCGCGCCCGAATTGCGGCCCGTCCGGCCGTTCGCGCCGCGATGGTTCGCGAGGGTCTCGTCTAACTGCGAAGTTGGCCGGTCGCCCGTCCTAACGCCCCTGAGCCAAGGCATACAACAGAGGAGCTATTCATGCTTGCGTTGCTGCAGAACCTCCACCTGATCGCTGCCAAGCGCGGCGATGGGTTACGCCCCGAATTTCTAAAGACGGAAGCCGAGGCGCCACTCAGCATCGTCTTCCCGCACGTACAAACGCAGCCTCCTACGTTGCCCGGCAAGGGCGTCAAACTTCAGGTGGTGGCGTCACTCACGCCCGGCCGTCCTGAACGATTGCCAGGGCATGCAGCCTGGCACTGCCAAGTCGATGAATGAAGGTGATGCCAAAGCTGCGTCAAACAGCAAGGCATCCGATCTTGCCCTGGAAAGAGGTTGCAACAATGGAAAATGCAGAACCGCCGAAAGAGATCGATCGATATCGCAGGGCCTTTGTCGGCGCCGCGGCAATCGGTCTGGCTGCTACGCAGTTCACGACAGTTCTCACAGCTCAGGCACGACCTGTTTCAGGGTTGGATGGAGCAACGACAGAGCGGTCGACGGCCGCTTCCTTCGCAGTGCTCAGGCAAGCCGACGCTGGCGTCCTGAATGTCGGTTACGCCGAGGCGGGTCCGCCCGACGGTCCCGTGGTTATCCTCCTTCATGGCTGGCCCTACGACATCCACAGCTTTGTCGAAGTCGCTCCGTTATTGGCGATGGCGGGCTATCGCGTGATCATTCCGTATGCACGCGGCCATGGCACGACGCACTTTCTTTCCAGTCAGACGGTCCGCAACGGCCAGCAGTCTGTGCTGGCTGTCGATGTCATCGAGTTGATGGATGCGCTGAAGATCAGCCATGCGATCATCGCCGGCTATGACTGGGGCGCGCGCACGGCCTGCATCGTCGCGGCGCTCTGGCCCGAGCGTTGCAAAGCCCTTGTCTCGGTCAGCGGCTATCTGATCGGCAGCCTCGCGGCAAACAGAATGCCGTTGCCGCCGAAAGCAGAGCTCCAATGGTGGTACCAATACTATTTCGCCACGGAACGCGGGCGGGCTGGCTACGAACGATACCGGCGGGACTTCGCGAATCTTATCTGGCGGATCGCCTCGCCGAAATGGGACTTTGACGACGCCACATTCGATCGCAGTGCAGCGTGCCTCGACAACCCGGATCACGTCAGCATCGTCATCCACAATTACCGCTGGAGGCTCGGCCTGGCACAAGGCGAGCCGGAATTTGACGGCCTGGAAAAACGGCTGGCCGAAAGTCCCCTGATCCCGGTGCCCACCATCACCCTGGAAGGTGATGCCAATGGCGCACCCCATCCCGACAGCAGCGCCTACGCCAAGAAATTTTCAGGCAGATACGACCACCGGCTCATCACCGGCGGTATCGGCCATAACTTGCCGCAGGAAGCCCCACAGGCCTTCGCCCAGGCTATTATCGAAGTCGGGGAATACTAACGAGGCAAGCTGATACCTCGGCTGATGCGAAACTGATCCTGCGCAGCTCGTATCGAACAAATCGCAACTCCGCCTTGCTGCGCCTTGCCCGTCGACCAGCCTCGTACCGAGTGACATATCGGAAGGATCTATTGTGGACTCAACTGTGCCATCTGCTGTTTCGCAACCGGTCGTCGCGCAGCTGACGCGGGCCGCAATATTTCTCGTCGTGACGATCAAATCCGGGCCCGAACATGACGCGGCGGTGCGCGCCTTGTGTGGCGATCTTTCCGCGCTTCTACGCGCAATCGGGTTCCGTGACCTCGAGGGTCGGTTGTCATGTGTCATGGCGTTTGGGTCTGAAGCCTGGGACCGCTTCTTTGGAGCGCCCAGGCCGAAGGACTTGCATCCATTTCGCGAGATCCATGGCCAGCATCACGCTGTCTCGACGCCGGGCGACATCCTCTTTCACATCCGTGCGGCGCATATGGATC
This sequence comes from Mesorhizobium sp. M0047, assembly GCF_040323315.1. NCBI lineage: Bacteria > Pseudomonadati > Pseudomonadota > Alphaproteobacteria > Hyphomicrobiales > Phyllobacteriaceae > Mesorhizobium > Mesorhizobium sp. M0047. The sequence goes on from NZ_JAMYUW010000005.1 coordinate 185,946, forward strand.
TTTGCTTCGAACTGGCGACACAGATCATGTCGCGGCTCGATGGCGCGGTTTCGGTGGCGGATGAGGTGCACGGCTTCAATTACTTCGATGACCGCGACCTGATCGGTTTCGTCGATGGGACCGAAAACCCGATGGATCACGACGCAGTCAAGGCCACGATCATCGGTGAGGAGGACCCCTCCTTTGCGGGAGGAAGCTACGTGATTGTGCAGAAGTACCTGCATGATCTGAAAGCCTGGAACACGCTTCCCATCGAGCAGCAGGAGGGAATTGTCGGCAGAAAAAAACTCTCTGATATCGAACTCGACGATGCCGTGAAACCGATCTTCGCGCACAATGCGCTGACCACGATCGTCGAGGACGGAGAGCAGTTGCAGATCGTGCGCGACAACATGCCGTTCGGCGACGTCGGCAAGGGTGAATTCGGCACGTATTTCATCGGCTACGCCCGCTCGCCGCGCAGAATAGAGCAGATGCTGGAGAACATGTTCGTTGGCCGGCCGCCAGGCAACTACGACCGGCTGCTGGATTTCAGCCGCGCCATCACCGGCACTCTGTTCTTCGTGCCGCCGGCGACATTCCTCGAGAATATTGCGACGGAGTAAGCGGTCACCTCGCTGGCCCGGTCCGTCGGGCGGAGCTCATTCTACGTCGTCTAGATTCGCGGATAGTCTGCGAAAGCATGGGATTCCCCAACAGCTGAATTTCGTCAATGAAATCGCTCTCTAAAGCTGCCATTCCGCTCCCGGCATCGTGAGATAATCCGCGACGATCGCCTCATTCTGCTCTTCGCTCCAGTCACCGGCCATGGATGCCTCAGACAAGGGTAGAGTGGGGAGGGCCCGCTTCATGTCAGCAACCGCGTCGGCACGCCGAGCGCCGGACCGGCCTTGCCGAGGCGCTGGTCGAGCGTGTGCACCGTGGCGCCATGCTCCGATGCAATGGCGAGATGCAGCGCATCGCCGGCCCGAAGCCCAAGCATGTGCTGATCGGCAAACTTCGCCGCGGTCCGGAATTGCCCGCCAGTCACGCCGAGCACGGTGAAGCTCTCGGCGACCAGCTTGTTGAACATGGCGAGCGCCCCGGCGCGCTGTTCAAGGCTGATCTGGCTGGTCCGCAGCTTGATCGCCATGACCGAAGACATCTCGGTGATGGTCCAGTCGCTGATCAGAAGCTGCGCCGCATCCTGCTCCGCCATCCAAGTCTGGACGCGCGGCGTCATCGCTTCATTGGAGAGCGCCGCGACGATCAGCGACGTGTCGAGATAAAGCATCAGTAGCGGTCGCCGTCCCGCATCGCGCGCACCAGATCAGCAGCGCTTTCAGTCTGCGGCGGCACAATCGCCGTCAGAGACCGGAGCAGGGCAGCGTCGATTGGTTTGCGAGGATTGGCCACGGCGGTGAGCCGTGCAACCGGCTTGCCGCGCCGAGTGATGTCGATTGAATGGCCTGCCTCGACCCGGTCGACCAACTCGCTCAGATGGGCCTTGGCTTCTGCCAAATTGATTACATCCATGACATTCTCCTGACCATGTAGGTGGTCATATAGCGGGTTCAACTTAAGAATTCCAGAGCGAACTCCCGACGTCCGTCGTGGCGAGTACTCCTGTAGAACCGGGCGTCGGTTGGTGCGCTTGCAATGCGGGCTTCAACCAGATGCGAATTCCGCGAGTTCGTCGGCCGCTTCACTGATACCGCAGGTAGCCGCGCGCTCGAGCCATAGTCGACCCGCCACCAGGTCAGGCTCGCCGCTGGAACCAGGGGCTGTCGTTGCCACGTTCGGGTTTGGCGGCAGCTTTGCTGCTATATCCCGTGATCAAACTTTGTTCCCTTCTATCGAAGCAGAATTGACTGCCGCTTCTCTTTCTGTCGGGACCATAAAGCCCTCCGCCGCGCAGGGCGCTTGATTTGGGTCAGACGTTCCTTGGTATGTCTTGTGGGGCTTGACCAGCTCGGGTGCCGGTTTCAGCCGGAACAAGGTCGGTCGATCGAGTGGCGCATACCTTTGTATGCCAGTGCCAGACTCAGATCCGAAAGGCGTCGCGAAATCTTCCATTCGACCCTGGCTAGGCGTGGGGTGGGAGTTGAGACCCGCTGGCCTTTGCCCGCAGCCAGTCCGAGACGCGATAGTACCGTAACATCGCGGCGGGAGCGAACGACATGAAGAAGGGTGCCCGCCGGAGTGGTTCGAGCTTCAGCGACAGGTCTTTTTCAGGGACGCCCTTCGCCCATTCGCCGAGTATGCCGCCGAGCATGCTTCCGGTCGGCACGCCACGACCGGACAGTCCTGTCAGGGCGACGACGCCCGGCGCGAGCTCATAGAATCGCGGAATGGTGCGCTTCTGCATGTCCAGCTCGCCGAACCAGAAATACTCCCATCTCAGGTCGCTGCTGATCTGCGGATGAAGCCAGCGCAGGCGATCGGACATGAGGCGGTGTGTGAACGCCATGTCCCTTCCACGACGGCCCATCGGGAACATCGAAGCGACGATGCGTCCCTCGGCGTTGTACTTGTAGACGAAGATGTCGCCGCGGCCGTCATGCATCGTCGTGTTGCGCGGCAAAATGGTTTGGCGTTCGCTGGCCGTCAGCGGTTGGGTGGCGGCGACGAACACCCTCTGGATCTTGTAGGTCCGGTCGAGGCCTGGCCATCCGTCGACGGTGTAGGCGCCAGTCGCAAAGATGACCTTGTCGGCGACGACGGTTCCTTCGCCGGCATGCACTGCCCAGGCACCGTCCTGCCGCACGACGTCGCGGACCCGCGACCCGGTGTGGATTGTACCACCTTCCTTCATGAGAGCACGGGCGAGGCCCCTTGCATATCCCAATGGATTGAGGTGACCAGCCTCGGAATGAAACCAGCCGCCATGATATCGCGGGCTGCCGGTGATTTCCTCGGTCGCCTGTCTGTCGAGCACCCGCGTCTTGGCGCCGACGGCATTGTATTGCTGCGCCTTTAGCTCGAGCTTGGCGACGGCGCCTGGCGTCAGCGCGCCCATGACGTAGCCGTTCTGCTGCCATTCGCAATCGATGCCGTAGCGCTCGATCATCCCGGCGACTTGTCCGTTGGCTCCTGTCTGCCGGGCGATCAGCCTTTCGGCCCACGGGTCGCCCAGCATGGCACGCAGTTCGGGCAGGCTGTAATGGGTGAAGGTTGGCGTACAGTGGCCGGCATTGCGCCCCGAGCCGCCGAACCCGATCTCCTGCGCTTCGAGCAGAACGACGTCTATGCCGTCACGGGCGAGATCGAGTGCGGTGGTCAACCCGGTGTAGCCACCGCCGACGATACAGACGTCCGCCCGCCTGCGTCCTTGCAGAGGGCCGGTCTTTGGCGGCGGCGCTGCGGTCGCATACCAGAGCGAGACTTCAAACGGCGAAAACCTTGCCATTCCGGGCGGCTTCACAGCATGTCGCTTCGAGCGTCGAGCGCATCGCGCAAGCCGTCGCCGATGAAGTTGAAACTGGTGACTGCCAGGGTAATGGCGGCACCGGGAACGATTGCCAGCCACGGCGCGCTGTCGAGATACTGCTGGGCGCCGTTCAGCATGTTGCCCCAACTCGGCAGCGGAGGCTGGATGCCGTAGCCGAGGAAGCTGACATAGGCTTCCAGAAGGATGGCGCGGGCTACGGTAAGCGTGGCCGCGACGATGATCGGGCCGATCGCATTGGGCAACAGTTCGCGAAACATGATGTGGCTGTTGCTCAAGCCCAGCATGCGGGCGGCGACGACGAAGTCGCGTTCGCGCAGCGATCGCACTTCCGCCTCGACGATGCGCGCGATTTCCATCCAGCTCGTTGCTGCGATGATCAGAGTGATCATGATCGGGCTCGGCTTGATGAAGGCCGCCATCGCCAGCAGTAGGAAGATGTTGGGAAAGGACAGCATCGCGTCGACGAAACGCATCAGCACCGTGCCGATGCGGCCGCCGAAGAAGCCGGCAGCGATACCGAGCACGGTTCCAAAGACTGTGCTGATGACCATCGCAGCGAAGCCGACCAGGAGCGAAATGCGTCCAGCCATGAAGAGCCGCGCCGCGATGTCACGGCCAAGCGGATCGGTGCCGAAGAAATGATAGCCCGTGAACGGCGGCGAGAACCGGCCACGCAGGTCGATGTAGAGATCGTCAAAGGGCAGCAGCAAGGGGCCGAAGACGCAGGCCAGCACCAGAACGACGATCATCACCAGGCCGAACATCGCCAGTCGGTGACGGGCAAATCGGCGCACGGAGCGGCTTTGCCACCAGCGGTGCCTGGCGTGGATGGGGATGAGGAAATCCGACTGGGTCATCTATTCGTCCTCAGCTCAATCGAATGCGCGGATCGACGAATGCGACGGTGAGGTCCGCGGCTAGATTGCCGACCAGGACCAGAACCGCAGACATCATCAGCAGACCCATCACGACGGGGTAGTCGCTGTAACCGAGGCTATCGAGGAACAGCCGTCCCATGCCGGGCCAGGTAAAGACCGTTTCCGTCACCAGCGCTCCACCCAGTATTGTTGGCAGCTGCAGCCCCAGCAGGGTGATCATCGGCAGCAGGGCGTTTCGGAGGATGTGGCGGATCAATACGCGCCGGGAACTCAGCCCCTTGGCCCGGGCCGTTCGGACAAAATCCTGACTGATGACGTCGAGCGTGGCGGTGCGCATGTAGCGGCTCCACACGGCGACATTAACCAGCGCAAGAACGATGCTCGGCATGATGAGATGGATCGCGTAGTCGCCGAGCGAGCCATTGCCGATCGTGTACATGTTGCCGGCCGGCAGCCATCTGAGCCGCAGCGAGAATATGTAAATCGCGATCAACCCGAACCAGAAGGTCGGGATCGACAGTGCCACCATCGCGCCGACCGTCGCTGCGTAGTCGAAGATCGAGTATCGTCTAAGCGCGCCCAGGACACCTATCCACGTGCCTACAAAGATGGCGATCGCGGTCGATACGCCCATCAGCAGCAATGTCGCGACAAGGTGCTCCCAGATGATATCAAGCACGGGCCTGCCGTCCCGGTAGGAATGACCCCAGTCACCGCGAAGCAGGTGGCTCAGCCAGTCGAGGTACTGGATGGGAAGGGGGCGATTGAGTCCCATTTGCGTGGCGATCCGGTCAAGATCGGCCTGCGTCATTCCTGGCGTGAGAGTGAATTGCGAGAGCGGTCCGCCCGGAGCCAGGTTCAGGACGGCAAAGCCGATAGCCGAGACCAGCAGGAGCAGGACGAGACTTTGCCAGAAGCGTCCCAGCAGATAGCCAAGCATGCCGGTTGTCTCCGTTTGGTGTCCGTAGATACAGTCGCGCCAGAGGCGCCTTGTCGGCTATGCAGGCCGAGCCGGTGATGGCCGGCTCGGCCTATTCCGGCACTATGCCCAGTGCCAGGTGGCCACGTCCCAGGAGTCGATGCGTACATTGATGTTCGGCTCGACGCCTTCGACACCGGACTTGTGTCCGCGCACCGTCGCGTATTGGAACATCGGCAGGAATGGCAGGTCGTTGCGTACGGTCTCCTGGATTTTCAGGTAGGCTTGCTTGCGCTTCTCCGGCACGAATTCAACGCCACCGGATTCGAGCAGCTTATCCACCTCCGGGCTGGCATACTGCCAGGTGTTCTGGCCGGCGCCACCCTTGGCCGGAATCGACTTCGAGCTGAGATAGTCCGAAGTGTCGGGATCGGAGCCCGTCAGAAAGTTGATGCCGACGACGACAGAATCGAATTCCGACTTCATCCAGTAGTCGCCCCACATCACGGCCGGCGGCAGATTGGAGATCACCACCTCGACGCCGATGTCGCGATATGATTGCTGGATGAACTGCTGCGCCTGCTCGCGGATATGATTGCCCGCCGTGGTCGAATTCCTGAACGAGAGGCGGACACCGTCCTTGACGCGGATGCCGTCCGCACCGGGGACCCACCCCGCGTCGTCCAGCAGTTTCTTTGCCTTGCCCACGTCGTATTCCTGCTTCGGCAAATCCGGATTGTAGTAGAAGGACTGCTGCGGCATGTAGGTTTCGGTCGGGGCCGGCAGCCCATAGTAGAGGGCGTCGATGATCGTTTTCTTGTCCAACGCATGGTACAGCGCCTGGCGAACGGCGAGTTCCTTGAACTGCGGGCGCTCCATGTTGAAGCTGAGCGATTCGACCGTGGCGGCGGGAATGACGGCGACCGACGTTCCGCTCAATGCCTTGGCTTCCTCATAGTGGTCGGCTGTGATCCACTGTAGTCCGATGACGTCGATATCACCGGTCTTGAACTGGGTGTAGAGAACGGTCAGATCCGGAATGTACTTGTAGATCAGGCTCTTCAGGTAGGGGCCGTCGGCGAAGTAGTCGGTGTTGGCGGCCAGTTCGATATGGTCGCCGGCCATGCGTTCCACCCATTTGAACGGGCCAGTGCCAATCGGGGCATTGTTGAACGGCGCGCTGTTCTTGTCCTCCGCCGCACCGAGCACATGTTTGGGAACGATGAAGGTCGCGGCCAGGATCGACGGGTAGGGCGCGTAAGGCTCCTTCATCTTCCATTTGATCTCGGTTGGCGAGACGACAGTCAGGTCCTGGACAAGTTCGTGGCCGGCGCGTCGCCAGCTGCGAAACTTCGGGTCGACCAGCAGTTCGAGCGTGAACTTAACATCCTCGGCGGTGAACGGCTGTCCGTCATGCCACTTCACGTCGTCGCGCAGCTTGACGTGCCACTCGAGCCCGTCGGCGGAGATGCCGCCGTTTTCGACGGTCGGCACCTCCTTGGCGAGCGCGGGGAAGAAATTGCCCTTGGGATCGACACCAAACAGCGGATCGAAGACGCTGAAGTGTATGCCCTCGTCGACCTCGATATGGGGCAAATGCGGGTTGAAGACGGTGGGCTCCTGGGAAAAGCCGACGATCACCTGTCCCTTGGGTTCGCTCGGCGGGGTTGCCGCAAGGGCCCTGCCTGCTCCCGTCAGGTTGGGCATGGTGAGGCCGGCGGCACCGGCGATTGCCATTCCAAGCGCCTGACGACGCGTCGGTCGAAAGATTATGCTGCTGCTGCTCTTGTCTGACATTGGAGGCTCCTTTTCATAGTGTTCCACTTTCGCTGCGTCATGCTCTCTTGTCGGAGCGCTTATAATCCAGTGATCGGCGCGACCTTCGATCCGTCCGAGAACCGCGACCACCGGAAGTCCTTGGGATCGACGATCGGCGGCCGTCCGGTGACGATATCGGCCATCAGCCTGCCTGCCGCGGGGCCGATGCCGAAACCATGGCCCGAGAAACCGGTCGCCACGTGAAAGCCGGGAATGCTGTCGACCGCCGAAATGACGGGAATGGCGTCGGGCGTGACGTCGATATAGCCGGCCCAGCGCTGCGCCACCTGTGCCTTTTCCAGAACCGGAAATGCTTTGCGGGCATTTGCAAGGACGCGCTCCGAGCTTTTCTTGGAAGGCTTTGGATCGAGCACGCGGCAGTATTCGAAGGGGCTCGCCTCATCCATCGCCCAGCGGGTCGGCATCCTTGCCTCGTCTAGGAAACGACCGCCCAGGCGGAATTGCAGCGATCGCCACTCTGTCTTCCAGGCCGGAAGAAAATCGCGCGCATAGCGAAAGGAGTTCGGCACGAGGTCGACGACATTGCTCATGCTGGAGGCGACGGTGTAGCCACCGTCCTGGCGCTTGCGTATGGCGAAGTTGTTTGCCCATACGGCCTGGTCCGGCCCGTTCTCGACCGGCGTCGTGCGAAGAACCGTGTTCATGACCTTCAACTGCGGCAGGTTGAGACCAAGCGTTCCGCAAAACAGGTTCGACCAGGCCCCTCCGGCAAGGACGACCGCCTTGCAGGCAATGAAGCCGCGTTCGGTCACCACGCCCGAGACGGCACCATTCGTCGTCTCCACGCCGCGCACGGCGCATTCCGTCAGTATGGCGGCGCCGCGGTCGCGTGCGGCTTCGGCAATTGCAGGCGCGGCCTTCTGGGGCTCGGCGCGACCGTCGGCGGGCGTGTAGAGCGCCCCTTTGACGTCGAGATTGGAGCCGGGGAGGAGGTCACGCAGTTCACCCGGGCCGATCATTCGCGACTCGAACTGATAGCCTTCGAGATGGCGTCCCCAGCGCTCGTGCTGTTCGTATTCCTTGTCGTCCGCGCATGTGAACACAATTCCGGCCCGGGCATAGCCAGTGTCTCGTCCGGTCCGTTCGGAGAGCCTCGCCCATATGCGCAAGGCCTCCGCCATCAGCGGAACCTCGCGTGGATCCCGCCGGGAAATGCGAACCCAGCCCCAGTTGCGACTGGACTGCTCCTGTCCGATCCCGCCCTTCTCGCACAGGGCGACCCGCAAGCCTGTCTCGGCCAGTTCAAGTGCCGTCGCGGTGCCGATGATGCCGCCGCCGACGACGACACAGTCGACCTCCTTTGGCAGCTCGGTATCTCCATGGACGGGGACGACGAACGGTCCGGGCATGCTCAGTAGGACTCCTCGAGCTGGCAATTGATAGAAAATTCCGCGACGCTCGCATGATCGGGCAGATCGAGAAGCAACCCGATGATCCGTGCGAGGTCGTCCGGATCGGTCATCAGCGCATCGGAGCGATCGGTGATGCCGCGGGCCATGTCGGTGGCGACGAAACCTGGACAGACGGCAGTGGCCCGAATTCCGAGGTCCCACCCCGCCTGCCGGATGCCGTGGGCCAGCGCGACTGCGGCAAATTTGGAGATCGAGTAGGATCCCGCGGTCACGGACTTGACCCGCTTGCCAGACAACGAGGCCAGTATGATCACCCGGCCCGCGGGGCTCGCCGCAAGCGACGCCCATGACGCGCGCACCAGACGGCGCGGAGCCTTGACGTTGATCTCGAACATCAGATCGAGATCAACGTCGTCGATGTCGATGACCGACTTCGGAATCATGATGCCGGCGCTGGCGACAACCGCGTCGATCCGGTTGAAGGCATCAATGGTGCCGTCGACCCACGTTTGTTCACTGCCGGCTTCCGCGGCATCGTACGGGAACACGCGGACGCGTTCGCTATCGGCCCAGTCGGGCTGCACCGATGCGCGCATGCCAAGCGACAATGTCCAGCCCCTCTCGAACAGGTGCCGGGCGCAAGCCGCACCAATGCCGCGGCTGGCACCGGACACGAGTGCCACACGCTGGCCGGCTCGGATTCCCGCGGGTTTCCTCATTGGTCGAGTCCCGCGGTGCGGCGATAGACACGCCGCAATATGTCCAGCAGACGCTTCTGGTCTTTCTCAGGCACATCGACGAAGAAATCGCTGGATTGCTTGGTGGCGATCTTGCGCACCTTGCGGGCGAGGTCTGCCCCCTTTTGGGTGATGTGGAGCTCCTGTGCGCGTCCATCGTCCGGCGCAGCCTGACGCGTGATCAGTTCGTGATCGATCATCTGGTCGACCAGCCTGCCCATGGCGGAGCGATCGCGCATAATGAGCTGCGCGATGACCGATGGCCGTATTCCTGGATGGCTGTCGACAAGGAGCAGGGTGGTGATCTTGCCCGTTCCCCGGGCAACATCGAGACCTTCCAGGCGGTCATCGAGATCGCGAGAAAGCGCTATGTTGATGCTGCGGATATAAAAGCTCAACGTGTCTTCGAGGACATCCAGCCCGACAGTCTCGACAGGATAAGGCGGACCTTTGTTCTTCTTCACCGGCATCGAACACTCTCCAGAGGCTGTCGTGGACAGCCTTCATCGAGATCGCCGCAGCCCCATCCGGGGTTGTCGAGGGTCTTCCAGGGTATGATTGAGCGAGTAGTGGATAAATGCAACTACTTTTAGTGGACAAACGCAACTATTCCGCTCAGCAGGAGACCGGCGCGGCACGCATCGGCAGCCTGATCAAGGAGCAGACATGCGGCCGCGCCTTTGTCGGCACGGTCATTTATTGTTCAGGGGAGGAGAGCTTCAGGGTGGCCGCGGCTCAAGCCGCCGGGATCCAATCCTTGCCGGGAATGGCGGAGATCAGTTGCCTCGTATAGGGGTGATGTGGCGACCGGAATATCTGCGACGGCGGGCCACACTCCACGACTTCGCCGCGGTTCATCACCAGAATTTCGTCGCAGATCCGGCTTGCCACCCGCAGGTCGTGAGTGATGAAGATCATGGCGATCTTTATTTCTTCCTGGATGCTCGCCAGCAGATCGAGAATCTGCGCCTGGATGGAGACATCGAGAGCCGAGACCGCTTCGTCGGCGACCAGGACCTTGGGGTCCATCATCAGGGCTCGTGCGATGCCGATCCGCTGACGCTGGCCGCCAGAGAATTCGTGCGGAAAGCGGTCGTAGGCACCCTCGTCGAGGCCGACCAGACGCAGCAGCCGCAGCGCCTTCGCGCGCGCTTCCGGGGCGGACAGGCCGTGCGCCATCGGGCCGACGGTGAGGATCTTGGCGATCGTCTGGCGCGGATTGAGCGAGGCGAACGGATCCTGGAAGATCATCTGGATGTGCGGCCGCATCGGTCGGAACTCGGAGTCCGAAAGCGCCGCGATATCCTTGCCGTCGAACAGGATGCTGCCTCCGTCGCTGTCCAGGAGTTTCAGCAGGACGCGGCCCAGCGACGATTTCCCCGAGCCGGACTCGCCGACGATGCCGAGCGTTCTGCCCTGGCGAACCTCAAAGCTGACCTGCTTGACGGCGTGCACGATGCGGGACCTCGAGAAGAAACCGATGCCCGGCCGATATGTCTTGTCGAGTTTCTGCACCTCCAGCACGATCGGAGTATCCTCACGCGCCTTCGTTTCGCTCTCGATCATATGCGGGACGGCGGCGATCAGCCGCCTGGTGTAGGGATGGCTTGGATTGCCCAGAACGGCGGCGGCGGCGCCTTGTTCGACCATCGCGCCTTTCTCCATGACGATGACGCGATCGGCGATTTCCGCGACGACGCCAAAATCGTGCGTGATGAACATGACGCTCATGTTCCTTTCGCGCTGCAGCCGCCGGATCAGGGCAAGTATCTGCGCCTGGGTGGTTACGTCGAGAGCGGTGGTCGGCTCGTCGGCGATCAAAAGATCAGGCTTGAGCGCCAACGCCATGGCGATCATGACGCGCTGGCGTTGCCCGCCAGAGAGCTGGAACGGATACTGGTGGCGCAAGACCTCCGGTTCCGGCAGGCCGACTTCGCCAAGCAGGTCGACAACCGCCTTGGCGCGGGTCGCCGAGGTGCCGGACCGGTGTGCTTCCATGACCTCCGCCACCTGCTGGCCGACAGTCATCAGCGGATTGAGCGCGGAAAGCGGATCCTGGAAGATGATGGAGACCGAACGGCCACGCAGACTGCGCATCACGTCTTCCGCGGCGCTGGCGAGATCGTGACCCTTGAAGCGGATGCTTCCCTGCGCGATCCGCACCGAAGACGGCAGCAGGCCCATGATCGCGTTTGCGGTGACGGACTTGCCGGAGCCGGATTCGCCGACGATGCAGAGCATCTCACCCTTCCGCATGTCGAAGGATATGTTTTCGACCGCGTTCTGCCGCTCCATGTTCTTTGGCAGGCGGACGGTCAGATTTCGAACAGAGAGAACAGTTTGCTCGCTCGGCTCGTGGGTGGTCATTTCGCTCGGCGGCATTGCTTGGCCCTTCAAAGTCCAATGATCTGACAGCATACTAGCCGCACGCCCTGCCATCAGCGCAAGCCCCGACGTGAAGTCGCGTGGTAAGCGGTCTAATACTACAGTTGCGGCAGGGCAATCGGGTGAGTTAACGCGTGACAAGGGGTTTAGGAGCTGAATCTGTCGAGAGCATCTGATTCTTTGGAGGATGCACTGGATGGACGATGTAGCTTGCGATGCCGGTGCGTTGGCGGAAACGGTTGTTTTTCTGGGTCATTTCAGGATCTGCCTGATGGTCGGCAGAGTGCCGTCGACCTTCATCGGCTTGTGGATCATCAACCGCTTCGGCAGGTGCTCCGGATGGATCTCAAGCAGCGTGATCTTGATTTCTGGCTTGCACTGGCTGCAATCGAATTTCAGTTTTAGAGGATCGACACCGCCCCATAGACCATCATCAGGTCGGCCGAACGGCAATAACGGACATTGCCGCAACTGCACTCCGCCTTGACGAGCATATTGTGCCGGGTCGCCTTTCCCAGCGTGTCGATCGGATCGTGCCCCATGAGAACGAATAGAGAACATTTCTCTTGATCGTCAAGGCGCCTGTGGAATCCTTTCGTCATGAGCCACGAGCCCATGGGAGTGCCGCGTGAGCAGCAGCATGCAGCCTTCGTCAAATCAAGGCGACCGTTCCCATTGGTTCTGCCAGCGACGTCGAACTCTTTGCCGCCGAGCAAAAAGCCCGCAATTTCAAGGACACCACCGTGAGCCGCGCCAGCACGGTCGATGGCGATCACGGTCGCATCGAGACCCGAGACATCACGGTTATCCACGATATCGACTGGCTTCAAAGGAGCCATCAATGGCCTGGCCTCAAGAGTGTCGTCATGGTCCAGAGCACCCGTGAGGCCGGCGGCAGGATCGTTTGGCACACAGAGCGATTTCTAGGGTAACTATTTCCTATGGCTAAGGGCTGGCTCCAGGGGGATCGGGTGAGTTGATTATCGTGAGATGACGCTTACGAGGAATTCGTCGTCCCAGGCCGCCACTTTTCGTGTCAATCGCAACGAATCCTTCCCATGCGCTCGTCGTATGAGATTGAGAGCCATGTGTTTTATGGTGGTGAAGTTTGCGGGGGCATGGTCTGTTCGCAGGCGGCACTCGTCATCGCGGAAGACCATGTCGAGTTTTCGACGGCCCAATGGTCGCGGATGAGAGGGCCAATCAGATTGGCCACGAGAACTAGCGAGGTGATGTAGAAACGCGTCTCGCGTTCGATCCTGCCACGTCAGCGAGCCGCGAGGGTCCGATCTCTTATCTTGCCCCAGTTGCGGGGTTTCTGACATATTCGCTCGGTCCGCGCGTCATCCTGTTGCGCGCGCGCAGCGGAAAGCGAAAGCAAACCTGCCTCACTGGGTCACAACTCGGCGCAGCGCCGCCCAAGGCACTTTGCATCGACTGCGGCCAATCCCAGGAGCGTCTTCGATACCTAGATAGCTATCCGCATGGCGTTGAGGACGCGACGTAGACTTACCGAAGGCCAAAAAAGCTCAGTATCAATAATACGACGACCACCGCTCCAACGAGCCAGATGATATTATTCATGATCTGCCTCCTATTGCTTCCGAAAGCTCGTGCTTAGCTAATAGCTGATTGGAATGGGCCAGATGCTTGCGCTGCTTCTTCTTCGAGCTTCACAACCTTTTCCCTGATCTCCTCCGGGTCGGCATGCTCCAGCCCGACAACGTCGTTTCTGGTTTCCTCAAGTGCAACGATGATCTCATCGAGTTTGGCGTGGATGGCGGCGGTGTCGCGATAGCCCTGTATCAGGACAACACCAGTGATCACGATGGCCGCGACCGACAGGGCATACGTAACCGTGTTTGTCAGGCCAAAAGGTACCAGCGCTGTGCAAAGCACCATGGCTATGAGCATCACATAAAACCCGGGGGGCCGGGAAAGAAAGTCGGCCGCGACGAAAAGGAAGCGGTTCATGCGAACCATTGTCCGTCAAAAGGCCATAGCGATCAGCGCCGTGACCGCCACGCAGAACGGCACTGCCAGGAGCATGCCTGCCTCTAGAGACCGGGTTTCTTTGTCGCTTAACATTAGGGTCGCCTCATACGCATCGTTGAAGATAGAGGGTTCGCACGCCTCTCGGCAGAAGCGAGCGAACCCTTATCGGCGCAGGAAGAGACGTAGCTGCGCCGATCTACAAGATTGTCATCCAGCGATCGCGAGAAAAAGGTGACGGTCCCAAATAGCGGCGAGAGCACCCAGCGCGCTTGACTGACACTTCTATCCATCTGATTTCTCCGACTTTTCCGAGAAACAACACCCGCGAAAGTAAGCTGTTCCACGCAACGTCATGGGTAAGACTATTGCGTTTTGCTATCAGACTTTGGCCCCATGTCCCGTGGGACCGAAGCCCTGTCGGGGAACGCCTGCACCTGCTCGAAGTTTGGTTGGCTGGCGCGGAGTTCTGCGTCGATCTCATAGGAGGAAAACATGAGAATGCACCTTACCGGCGCCGTTGCGGCGTTTCTGCTCCTCGCAGGTATCGGCGCGGCCGCAGCCGAAGACGTGGTCATTACGCCTGAGCAGGACACGGTCGTCCACGAGTATGTGAAGAAGCAGCCTTTGGCATCGATGAAGGTTCCCGGCGTGGAACTCAACATCGGCTCATCGCTGCCAGACACCGTCGAGCTTCACGAAGTTCCGAACGTTAAATACCGCTATGTCGTGATCGACAATCGGACGGTTCTTGTCGATCCTGGCACTCGCAAGATTGTCAAGGTCTACGACTGAACCAGCCCTCCGGCCCGCCGCTGGCGGCGAGCCGACCCAACAAACCGTTCCAACAGGCGCAAAAGCCCGCCACCTCCGGGAGAGGTGACGGGCCTCTTAGATACCAGCGAGGGGGACTATGAAATGCTGGCGATCCATAAACGTAAAAAAGCCGACCGAGTTTCCTGAAATATTAGACGGTACGAAAATGGACAAACCGTCGTGATCGTCTCGATCCGCACCTTGTCGCCAATTTCTTTGGCCATCCAAAGCCATGGTCGGTCTTTGCATCTCCTGTGCAATTGAGCCCGCGCCACTTGCGGGAGGCGCGGGCCGATCGGGCCGGTGAAATCCCGATCTTCGGCAGTGATGGGGTGAGCATCGCTTGCCGTAATCACAAATAGTTAGAGGTTGCTAATGTTTGGTCAAGCCGTATCGAACGTCGGCTTCCAGTCGCGGTTGTCGCTTCTGCGGTATTGTAGCGGAACCTCACGGCCATAGACCGTTTTTCCAACGAGGTCGCCACCATGGATTGGAACCGCGTCGAAGGAAATTGGAAGCAGGTCAAAGGTAAGGTCAAGGAACAGTGGGGCAAACTCACTGATGATGATCTCGACCGCATCGCCGGTAAGCGCGATCAGCTCGAAGGCAAAATCCAGGAGCGCTATGGCATTGAGAAGGATCGCGTACACCGCGACATCGACGACTGGTATGCTCGACAAGGCTGGTAGGGAAGCGTTGAACCCGTCAATTCAGGGCGCCGTCACGGACCGCGCCCTTTTTTTAGCGGTCGAATGATGTTGGCTTCCAAGTCGCGGTTGCGCTCCCGCTTCTGACCCTCGTAGTCAGGAATGCGGAAGAAGACTAGCCGGCGGTCGCGTCCCGCTGGATCTGGACCCGCTTCTGATCACTGTTGGCGCATTCGTGGAGCGCACGCCACCATGCGCTTCTCATGGTTGACGATATCCTTCGCCGTGATGGCGTCGCATTCGGCCGGCGTCTAGCGCTTACCGGGAAACGATATTCGTGATCCCGGTATGGCCGCGACACACGGTAAGGACAAGGCCGACATCGTAGTAAGGGACATACCTCGTCCCCTCCCACGACCCGGTGTAAGCGGTGGCGGCGGCCAGCAAAGCAAGTCCCGCTGCGCCGGTCTGGAGATAACGACTTTTCATTGGTTTGATCCTTTGGTTGTTGCGCCACAAAGGGGCGATGAGCGCCGCGCCGATCGTGACGAACAGAAGGGAGGCGAAGACGTTTGGCGGGAACCGATCGCTGTAGAGCGGCAAGACCGCTTCAGCGCCGGAGAGAATGCCGGCAATCGCAAGGATGCGAACCGACCAAGCCCGCTTCAGGACATCGGGCCAGTTGTCGATGATCCTGATTTCGGTCGCACGAAGTGGCCTCCAGACGGCTTTCGCCGACAGAGGGAGGGCAGACATAGCGATGGTCCTTGGTTTGGGATCATTTTCCCGGCGTCGGGAAAATGGTCAGGCCGGCGACAAAAATGCCCCGACCGACGTTGCAGTGGATGAACGACGCTCGACGGAAGTCTAAGGTCGATCTAGCCCGCGCCGAATTGACGAAGGTTCTTCGTGACCGGCCGCCAGCAAGGAACATCGCGGTCCGCCACAAAGGGACCGACCATGACGCGCCTTACAAGCCTGAAGCGGAGCATTTCGTGATTTGCCCCATATGCGGCCAAGAGATCGACATGGGGGAGTTAGGCGAAGTGCTTCACCACGCCGAACCCGACCACAAGCCGTTGCAGTACTGCGACTAGCCGGTGATGCCGTCCGGAGCCGGCGTGATGACGATCAGCTTGACAGCCTCCGCCTCGGCGAAGGTCCTGCCGCGAAGGTTGCTTGCAGACGGCGCGCGAGAATATTAGCGATCGGGAACATACGGTTCCTGCTGGCGTTTATCGGGTGATCGGCCTTCTGGGAGGTTGCTATGAGAAAACTGTTACTTGCTTCGGTGATTGCCATCGCCTCCGCCGCTGCCACGGTCGTGCCTGCGGATGCACAATTCTTCGGTCCTGGCATCGGCTTTTTTGGTCCGTTCGGCGGCCTCGGCCCGTTCGGTGGTGGCCCCTTCTACGGCGGCGGCCCGTTTTACGACTATGGCGGCCGCTATTACGGCCCCCGCTATTATCGCGATTATTATCCCGGCTACGTGGCGCGCTACCCGCATCGCTACTATTACCGGCATCGTCACTATAACCGCTGTCACGTGAAGTGGGTGAGGCACTGGCACCATCACCACCGGGTGCTGGAACGCGTTCGGGTTTGCCGGTACTGACAAGGCCCGATTTGCTGCGGTTGCGCGGTAGGCGTGGAAGGTGCTGCGGCCGTTCATAGGAACACCTTCCAAGCGACTAAGGGGGTGAAGGCGACGCCGACGACGAAGCCGCCGGCCGCCCACAAGAGCCGATCAATCCACGGAGCGACCAAGGCTTTAGCTGCATGATGTGCCTCCTATGCCACGGCCGCTGAAGGGTCATCGACGTAGTCGTTGATGGCGTTCGGGTCGACGTTGTCCGTGGCGTCTTCCTCTGCGCCCATCCCGGTTGCTTCAGACGCGAGCGCATCGGCTTCCTTAACGGCATCGAACGAAGACGAAAGCTCGCCACGGCGCTGCAATTCGCTCCAGAACGTTTCGCGGGTGATCTCGCCAGCGACGCGGACCTTCAAGAGGCTGTCGACCGACTGGCTGTCTTTGCCCGTCTCGTGGTCATACTCCGTCGCGACATTGACCGAGGGCGCCCGAAACGTGTCGGCCGCACCGCGATAGCGCTCCGCGAACACGAAAGCCCTCTCCAGCGCATCCTTCAGGTTGAGCGCCATGTTCTTGATCGCCAAGTTCTCGCGGTTCTCCCCGGCCTTGACAGAGGTCGCCGTGATGACGCCGGAACCCTTTTGGTGCGGCTTCATCGACAGTTCGTCCATTTCGGCCACAAGCCGATCAAGGTCTTTCTGACCGGCCTCGATCGCCTTGCCCTCCGCCTCGACGAAATACCACTTGCCTTGGTCTTCCGTGATCAGCAGCGAGTTGGGGCCGAGTGTGGCGATCGGCTCTTGATCCCGGCCAGGTTTCTTCGCCGGCATCTTCACGCCGGAGCCTGCCAGCATCGGGAAGCGGGCATATTTCAGAATGTTGCGCTGATCAGAACCCGACTGCCAATGCTCGACGTTCTTCCATGCGAGATCGAGGAAGGGCGGCTTGACCGCGAACCCGGTCTTCGTGGTGCGGCGGCCAGTGAAGTAGATGGACGATCGAGACTTCGCCGAGAGTGTTCGGGCCGGATTGGATGATGCCCCACTTGCCTTCATTGCCCTTGTCGTCGGTCGCCAGTTCCCACAAATCCCATCCGTCGGAACGCCAATGGCGAACCCGCTTGACCGTGACCTCCGCAAAGCCGACGACGCGCTTGGTGTTCTCCCAAATGCGAGCGTCGATACATTGCGGCTTGCCCGACGCCGTGGTGATCGTGCAGGACAGCACTTCTTCAGCCCGGTAGTGAATGAAGTAGGGCCGAATGTTGCGGACTCGTAGCGATCTGCTGGCGGCGAGTTTGGCCGCAACGTCTCCGTTGCCAATCCGTCCCAAGAGCGCTCCAAACGGCCTCTTCAATGGGCTGATATGATCTGGGCGAAGGACGACTGAAGCCTCGACCGCCTAGGCCGCAACGGCGCGTCTCGACTTCCCTGCCGGCCCCCACCCCGTGCGGCAAGCCGAATGGGGACCCCGGGCGCCGCGATTCTTCGCGAGACAAGAAAGTCGTTCCTGCGCCGTCCTCCGCTTTGCTTTGGTCGCAAGCGATGCGTCGTCGGTCGCCTCCGGCCAACCGATCGCTATCGAGGCCGCATGGTGCGGGCTCGGGAACAGAAAACGGAGACTTACAATGGCTACCATCGGCACCTTCAAGAAGACCACCGCGAACGAATTCACCGGCGAAATCGTCAGATGCAGCAGCGCACCACTAGCACTCGATTTTGCATAACTTCGGGGCGACTTAAAACGAACTCTGCTTCGCTAGCCAATCTCTGACAACTGCCACATGCCCGGTAACTTCCTGAGACTTGGACCAGGCGACGTTGAATGATTTTCCGGTACGATGAACATGGTTGGTTACCCGAACCAGGCTCCCATTGCTTACCAGTCGGTCGGTTAGATGTGCCCAGCCGAGGGCAATGCCCTGACCTTCCAGGACCGACTGAATCACCGAGACATAGTCGTTGATGCGAAGGCCCTGGGGGGCGAGGGCGCCGTCAACCCCGGCCGCGGCCAGCCAGTCTGGCCAAGTTACCGCCGGCCGATGCGGCTCATCCAGGTGGATCAGTCGATGCTTGCATAAGTCCTCGATCGTTTGCGGCGTTCCGTGGCGATCGAGATACAAGGGGCTGCACAGAGGATATATTTCCTCTGGCGCCATCGGTAGCAGCCCGTAATCCGGCATGTCATCAGCGTCACCGCCCCTGATGCCGAGGGGTATGCCTTCAGCGGCAAGATCGAGATCGCGATCGCTGGTTTGGATGCGCAACTCTATTCCCGGCAACTCTTCCCGAAAACGCTGCAGTCTAGGAACGATCCATAACGTAGCGAACGCGGTCGATGCCGACAGCGTGACGTGGTTGCCACCGGCAGATGCCTTGAGGCGTTCCGCAGACTTCTGAATATGAGAAAGCCCAAGTGTCACGTCGGCAAAGAAGCGGGCCCCCGGTTCGGTGAGTTCGACTTTTCGATGCCGGCGGACAAAAAGCTTCGTACCGAACTGCTCCTCGAGGCGTATGATCGAGAGTGAAACCGCTGCCTGGGACATGCCAAGTTCCTTGCCGGCTGCTGTGAAATTGAGCAGACGGCCAGCTGCCTCAAAAGCGATTAGCCCATTCGCGGAGGGCAAGAGATGTCGCAAGCTACCCATAATCAGAGCTTATCGCATTGATTAGAATTTTCCAGCGTCACAGCCGAATTTCGTCTCGCTAAGATAACTGAATCTGGGAGGATGGAGTTTCCATGAACGCACCGGCCGCTGAAATAACCGAACCTGCCAACCGTCGAGCGGGTGGCCGCGTGGGGCGCAAGACGCTGCGCGGAATTCCCATGGCCTCTTTTCCGACCCTGGTCCGCAAGATCCCTGTGTATGAAATGGTCCCGGATGAGGCGGTGGAGTTGATCCATCAGGAGTCGCTCTCGATCCTCGAAGAGGTTGGTTGCGAATTCCGCGACGACGAGGCGATTGCCCTGTGGAAGGCCGCCGGAGCCGATGTTTCCGAGACGCGCGTCCGTATCGACCGTGCGCTGCTGATGGAACTGGTATCGAAAGTCCCGTCAGAGTTTACGCTCAATGCGAGGAATCCGCAGCGTACGGTGCGGGTAGGCGGCAACAACTCCATCTTCGTGCCGATGTACGGCGCGCCCTACGTGCGCGACCTCGACAACAACAGGCGTTACGGCTCGCTCGCCGACCTCAACAATTTCCACAAGCTCGCCTACATGGCGCCGGCACTGCACTCGTCGAGCTCGGTCATCTGCGAGCCGATGGAAATTGCGGTGCCGAAGCGTCACCTCCACATCATCCATTCGGCGCTGAAGCATTCCGACAAGCCTTTCATGGGCATCGTTACGTCGAAGGAACGCGCTGAAGACACGATGGCGATGGCGGGCATCGTGTTCGGCGAGGATTTCGTCCGCGACAATCCGGTGCTGGTGTCGATTACCAACTGCAATTCGCCGCTGGTCTGGGACGCCACCATGCTGGACGCGATGAAGGTCTATGCGCGGAGCAACCAGCCGGTGATCCTGGCGCCCTTCGCGCTGTGCGGCGCCTCGACCTCGGCCTCCGCCGTGGGGGCGGTCGCGCAAGTCAACGCGGAAGCGCTGGCGGGTGTCGCCTTCACCCAGCTGTTGCGACCAGGGTCGCCGCAGATCTACGGCCAGTTCATGGTCACCGTCGACATGAAGACCGGCGCCCCCATGGGCGGCACGCCGGAGGCCGCGCAGATGATGTATCTGATGGGTGCGCTGGCCAGGAAATACAAACTGCCGTGGCGCACCTCAGGCTTCCATGTCGGCTCGAAGCTGAACGACGCCCAGGCGGGCTACGAGGCGAACATGCTGATGCATGCCGCCATCCTCTCCGGCGCCAACTACATCTGGCATTCCGCCGGATGGCTCGAGGCCGGTCTGAGCTGCGGCTATTCAAAATTCGCGACCGACTGCGAACAGCTTGTCGGCTGGTACAAATACGCCGGCGGGCTTCCGTTCGACGATTTCAAGGAGGCGATGGCGGCAGTCCGCGAGGTGGGCCCGCAGGGCCATTTCCTCGGCACCAAACACACGCTCGAACATTTCGAGTCGGCCTTCTTCATACCCAGCATCATGGACTTCAATTCGTACGAACAATGGAAGGCTGAAGGGGCGAAGGACCACGACACGCGCGGTCGCGAGAAGGCGCGCAACATGCTCGCCGACTATGAGGAACCGAAGCTTGACGAGGGCATCGCCGACGGCCTGACGGATTTCATCGCGCGGCGCGAGGAGCGGCTGCCGGACAGCGTCAGTTAAAGACGTAACGGGAACAAAAGGGAGGAAAAAATGACACTCTTCAGAAGCAATGGCGACCGCGTCCCGGGCGCTATCGAGGCAATGGCGAAAGAGACGCGTGCAGGCCATATGGACCGGCGCGAATTCCTGGCGCTGGCCAGCGCCTTCGGCGCGTCGACGGCTTTCGCCTACAGCATGATCGGCCTTGCCGAGCCGACCAAAGCCCTGGCTGATGAACCGAAAAAGGGCGGAACGCTGCGTGTCGCGATGTCGGTCAAGGCGCAGAAGGATCCGCGCACCTATGACTGGACCGAGATGGCAAACGTCACCCGCAGCTGGCTGGAGCCGCTCGTCCGCTACACGCACGAGTTCACCTTCGAGCCGGTCCTGCTCGAAAGCTGGGACGTCAATGACGACGCCACCGAATACACACTGCATCTGCGCAAAGGCGTCACCTGGAACAATGGCGATGCCTTCAACGCCGATGACGTGGTCGCCAATCTGAACCGCTGGTGCGAGAAGGGTGCGTCCGGCAATTCCATGGCGGCACGCGTCGGCGCGCTGATCGACACAAAGACCGGCAAGGCCAAGGATGGCGCCATCACCAAGGTCGATGACCTCACGGTCAAGCTGAAGCTGACCGAACCCGACATCGCGATCATACCGGGCTTCACCGACTATCCGGCGCTGGTCGTGCATCGCGACTTCGACAAGGATGGCGCCGACCCGATCAAGAAGCCAATCGGCACCGGACCTTTCGAACTGGTGTCTTATGCGGTGGGTACGAAGGCGGTCGTCAAGCGTCGCGAGAACAGCAAGTGGTGGGGTGGCGAAACGCCGCTCGACGGGGTCGAGTTCATCGACTACGGCACCGACTTCAACGCCACGCTAAATGCCTTCGAGTCCGGCGAGATCGACCTCGATTTCGAAACGCCGGCCGACTTCATCGACGCCCTCGACAAGATGGATCTGGTAAAGTCCGAGGTCGCGACAGCGACCACGCTCGTTGCCCGCACCAACATCACCCACAAGCCCTATGACGACCAGCGGGTGCGCAATGCGCTGCAGATGGCCGTCGACAACAATGCCGTCATGCAGCTCGGCTACGCCGGGCTCGGCACGGTCGGCGAGAACCACCACGTCGCCCCGATCCATCCCGAATACTATCCGCTGCCCAAGAAGACACGCGATGCCGCCGCCGCCAAGAAGCTGATGGCGGATGCGGGGCAGGCCGACTTCGAGCACGAACTGATCACCGTCGAGGACGAATGGCAGAAGAACACCGGCGATGCGATCGCCGGCCAATTGCGCGATGCCGGCATCAAGGTCAAGCGTACGGTGCTGCCGGGCTCGACCTTCTGGAATGACTGGACGAAATATCCGTACTCGATGACCATCTGGTACATGCGGCCGCTGGGCGTCCAGGTGCTGGCACTCGGCTATCGCACCGGCGAAGCCTGGAACGAAACGGCCTACGCCAACCCGGATTTCGACGCCAAGCTCAAGCAGGCGCTCTCGCTGGCCGATCCTGCCAAGCGCAAGGAAGTGATGAAGGACGTCGAGCAGATCTTGCAGGATTCCGGCGTCATCATCCAGCCGTTCTGGCAGAAGCTCTACTGCCACATGAGCAAGAAGGTGAAGAACTACGGAATGCACCAGACCTACGAAATGGACTTCCAGAACGTCTGGCTGGACGCCTGATTTAACTCCCGCGACTTGCAAGCAAATGCTGCCGGCACCTATGACAAAGGTGCCGGCAGCCCGTAAATCACTGACAAGCAATTGGCGTAGGCAAAATGTCCGACGACGAGATCATCCTTTCCGAACTTTCCGACGACGAGTTGGTGCAGCAGATGCACGACGATCTCTATGACGGGTTGAAGGAAGAGATCGAGGAAGGCACCAACATCCTGCTCGAGCGCGGCTGGGCGCCCTACAAGGTGCTCACCGAGGCGCTGGTCGAAGGCATGCGCATTGTCGGCGAGGATTTTCGCGACGGCATCCTGTTCGTTCCCGAAGTGCTGCTGTCGGCCAATGCCATGAAGGCCGGCATGTTCATCCTGCGTCCGCTGCTCGCCGCCACTGGTGCGCCGAAGCAGGGCAAGATGGTGATCGGCACCGTCAAGGGCGACATCCACGACATTGGCAAGAACCTCGTCGGCATGATGATGGAGGGCGCCGGCTTCGACGTCATCGACCTCGGCATCAACAATGCGGTCGAGAAATATCTCGATGCGATCGAGAAGCATCAGCCAGACATCATCGGCATGTCGGCACTGCTGACCACGACCATGCCCTACATGAAGGTCGTCATCGACACGATGAAGGAAAAGGGCATCCGCGACGACTATGTCGTGCTGGTCGGTGGCGCCCCGCTGAACGAGGAATTCGGCAAGGCCGTCGGCGCCGATGCCTACTGCCGCGACGCGGCGGTCGCCGTCGAGACCGCCAAGGATTACATGAAGCGCAAGCACAACGTGCGCGCTTCATAGCCCCAAGGCAATTTTCCGTCCTTCGTGGAAGGCGTAGGGCGCCTGGCGCGGGGCGACGGCGTCGCCGACCTCCACGAAAGGCTGGGACGTATTTTCCAACTCTTTCGCCAGCCAATTCGCCGCCACATTGGTGGTTGCGAGAACAAGGCAATCGCCGGGCACAAAGCTCTCTTCACTGGTGTTGTGGTCAACGATGGTCGCGCCATCCCCGTGCCATTCCAGCACGCTGACATCCACCAACCAAGTGACGCCGAGCTGGCGCAATGTCCGCCGCAGCGGGAAATCGGCAGCCGTGCGCTGCAGTTCCTTGCCGATCAGCGGATCGGGCGTGAGAATGGTCACCTGATGACCATCCTCGGCAAGTTTCCAGGCTGTACCGCCACCGCGCCAACCGCCTCCCTCGTCCAGCAAAAGCACGCGCTTGCCTGGTCGCGCAACGCGAGCCATGACGGATTCGATCGAGAAGACGTTGCCTCTTTCGATGCCGGGCAGGCTCGGCATTGCCGGCAGCGCCTTCTGAAAGCCGGTTTCAGGAGACACGGACCCCGTGGCCAGGATGACGGCATCAGCCTGGAATGAGGGGATTTCCGACGCCTCGACATAGGTGTTCAGTCGCACGTCGACATTCAGTTTGCTGAGCTGGCGCTCATACCACCCAAGGAGGTCGAGGATTTGGCCGCGGCGCGGTTGCAGTCCGGCAAGCAGAAAGTTCCCGCCCAATCTGCTGGAAGCTTCGGCCAGCACGACGTCGTGACCCCGCTCGGCGGCAACCCGAGCCGCTTCGAGGCCGGCGGGGCCGCCGCCGACGACAAGTACCCGTTTCTTGATAACAGCGGAGGTGAACCGGTCACCGCCCCATTCAAACTCGCGCCCTGCAGAGGGATTGATAAGGCAGCTGATCCAGTAGTCGCGCGAACGACGGCCCCAGCACATTTGGTTGCAGGATATGCATCCCCGCACGTCCTCTGGCCGGTCTGCCGCAGCCTTGCGTGACAGATGCGGGTCGGCGATCTGGCCTCGGACGATCGAAACCAGATCGGCAGCTTTCTCGCCGAGCACGGTTTCGGCGTTTTCAGGCGTCCTGATATGGCTCTCGGCCACCACGAGGGCCGTCTTGACCACGCCCTTGAGGGTCGCCGCAAGATCGGCGCCAAGCTTCTCCGGGTAGAGAAAGGTCGGCATTATCTTGTAGAAATCGAGGTAGCTGCCGGTTCCGCAGGTCACGTAGTCGATCAGCTCCTGCTTATCATGCAGCCGAACGATCTCCGCCAGCTCCTGGCGACTGAGCGCGACAGTGTAGTCTGGCTCATCGCTGACCGAGAGCCCAACGATAAAATCTCGGCCGCAAGTTTCGCGGATGCGGGTCAGGATCTCGCGGGAGATCCGCGTGCGGTTTTCGAGCGAGCCTCCCCACTGGTCCTGGCGTTGGTTTGTCCAGGGTGTCCAGAACTGATCGACCAGTCCAAGATAGGAGGCCCAGACTTCGACGCCATCGAAGCCGGCCTCCCGGCAGCGGCGCGCGGCCTGGACAAAGCCGTCGATGGTCTCCCAAATCTCATTCTCGGACATAGCGTGGGAACCGTCGCTGTCATGGTAGCTTGGAAGGCCCGAGGGCGACCAATGTGCATGAAACGAGTTGTCCGAATCGCCATGCGCACCGACATGATAGAGCTGCTGGATGGCGATCGCCCCGTGGTCCTTGATCGCGCGCGTGACCTGCTGGAAATGAGGAATGACGCTATCATCGCCAGGTCGAAAATTGCCGCGTGTCAGTACGGCGGCCTGATGGACGGGCATGGGCTCGACAACAATCATGCCGGCCCCGCCGATAGCTCGTTCAGCATAGTAGGCAACGTGTCGTTCGGTCGGCACGCCATTTTCGGCCATGTTGGCCGTATGAGCCCCGAACACGATCCGGTTTCGCAGCGTGCGGCTGCCCAGCTTTACCGGCGAGAAGAGATGCGGAAAGAGTTTTGACATAGTATCTCACCAGCGGTCGGAGGGAGGCACGGCTCGTGCGGCTTGTCCCATAGCCACAGATTTCTGAAGCGCTGCAGCAAGGCCGCCTCGCACGGCTGCTTCAAATCCGGCTGCGCGCATGGCCTCGATCGCTGCCGCGGTAGTGCCGCGGTAGTTGACGAAAGTCTGGACGATATCTTTGGGGTTTTCTGCGCGAGCCGCGAGGAGTTTGCCGGTTCCAATCAGCACCGCGCTGACGCCCCGCCGGGCAATATCTGGGTTCATTCCTCGGCTGACCGCATCGTCGATCATCGCTGCCGCCAAAAGCGCCGGAAAGGCTGGGCCGGAGCCTGTAAGGCCCGTCATATAGTCGATATCTGCTTCGCTTTTGACCTCATCGGCAGCACCACAGGCCTCCAGAATACGGCGAACGACATTGCGGTCATCCGCGGTGACCTCCTGGGAGCCTATCCAGGGACTATAGGAATACCGCACCTCTGCCGCTGCATTCGGAAGCGTGCGGACGACACGATCGGTCTTGAGACGTTTAGCCAATTGGTCGAGAGGGATTCCGGCCATGACCGACATGACGAGCTTGCCATACGCAGAAATCTCGATAGCAGGCCAATCCTGGGGGCGGACCGATACGATGATGACATCAGATCGATCCGCCAGCTCCTGATTGTCCCTGGTCCATGTTGCGCTTGGCTGAAAGCCGGGTTGCCCGCTTCTATGAGAGAGAGTGAGTTGCTCGGGGGACACTATTTGCGCATCGATGATGGCCTCGGCGAAGGCGCGTCCAAGCCAGCCACCTCCGCCGATTATTCCGATGCTCAAGGGTTCGCCCATTGTCAAACCTGCCTCACCCCCCCGAATAGCCATGTCTGGCGAAGAACCGGTCTAGCTCGCGCTTCTGCGGGGCCTCACCTGTAAAGATCTCTACGTACCCGGGAATGCGGTTCATGCGGTTCGCGAGATCTTCCTTGGTCTGCATTGAGATGTAGCCAATCTGCACAAGGTAGATTGTGCGCGCTCGAACATCGGCTGAGCTTTCCTCGTAACCGAAGCGGACGAACATTTGGCTCATTGCATCGAGACGCGCCTGGTCGGCTTTATGCACCTCTGCCAGAATGTCAGGAGATTGAAGCGCCCAGCTTCTGACTGCGAACTCGAACTGTGAATCGAACAAGGACTTGTCGAGCCAGCAGTCGAAAACGTTTAGCATCGCTTCGGCGACCGTCTCGGCATAGGCCTCAGCCTGCTTTACGAGGTTGCCAGTGTTCTTGTCCCGCCAGCGGGTCACGAGGGAAGCCAACAGTTCTTCTCTATCCTTGAAGAACCAATAGAAGCTGGTGCGCGACAAGCCCAACTTCTTGGCCAATGGCGAAATTCTCACAGAGTCGACGCCGGATTCCAGAAGCAAGTCGTAGGCGGCTTCAAGCCACCCCTCCGGTGATCCGCGCCATCCGCTGTCGTTCGAAATTTGCTCCATGAGCGACGAACCTAACAAACTGTCAAAGTGAAAACCAGAAAAATGTACATCGATGTCTATTTAGTCGACGCCTCGGCTTCGAAACTTGACATATATGTACATTTTCGAATAGCGTTCGCATATACCGTCCCATCCCGGAGTCCGCCAGATGTCGAACGATCCCCTTCTGCAGCCGTACAAACTCAAGCATTTGACCCTGCGCAATCGCATCATCGTGACGTCCCACGAGCCGGCTTATCCGGAAGACGGGATGCCGAAGCAGCGCTATCTTGCCTACACGGTGGAAAGGGCTAAGGGCGGTGTGGCGATGACGATGACAGCCGGGTCCGCGGCGGTTTCGAAGGACAGCCCCCCGGTCTTCAATAACCTGCTCGCCTACAAGGACGAGATCGTGCCGTGGATCAGGCAGATGACCGATGCGGTGCACGAAGAGGGTGCCGCCATCATGATCCAGCTAACCCATCTTGGACGGCGTACACGCTGGGACAAAGGCGATTGGCTTCCGGTTGTGGCGCCGTCCCATCATCGAGAAGCCTCACACCGCTCATTTCCCAAGAAAATTGAAGACTGGGATATCGAACGCATCATCAAGGACTTCGCGGACGCAGCGGAGCGAATGAAAGCAGGCGGGATGGATGGCGTCGAGCTCGAGGCCTACGGCCACTTGCTCGACCAGTTCACGTCTCCTCTCACGAACGAACTTGACGGTCCTTATGGCGGTGCGCTTGATAACCGCATGCGCTTCTGCATGGATGTCTTGAAGGCGATCCGGTCACGGGTCGGCGAGGACTTCATCCTGGGCGTGCGATATACTGCGGATGAATGTCTTTCCGGCGGCAATGGCGTGTCGGAGGGCATTGAAATCTCCAAGCGCCTCAAGGAAAGCGGACTTATCGACTACCTCAACGTGATCCGCGGCCACATCGACACCGATGCGGGCCTGACCGACGTCATTCCGATTCAGGGAATGGCGAATGCGCCGCATCTTGATTTTGCCGGCGAGATTCGTGCCGCGACCAACTTCCCAACCTTCCATGCAGCGAAAATACCGGATGTGGCGACTGCGCGCCACGCGATTGCATCGGGCAAAGTTGACATGATCGGCATGACGCGCGCCCACATGACTGACCCACACATCGTGCGGAAGATCATCGAAAAGCGCGAAGACGAAATCAGGCCCTGCGTGGGTGCCAACTATTGCCTTGACCGCATCTATCAGGGCGGAGCGGCATACTGCATTCACAACGCCGCGACCGGCCGCGAACTGACCATGCCGCACATCGTCCCCAAGGCAGAAACCCGCAGGAAGATTGTCGTGGTCGGCGCAGGTCCGGCTGGCCTCGAGGCCGCCCGCGTGGCGGGTGAGCGCGGACACGAGGTCGTGGTCTTCGAGGCCGCCAGCGACCCTGGCGGGCAGATCCGCCTGACAGCGCTGAGCCCGCGCCGCAAGGAGATGATGAGCATCATCGACTGGCGCATGGCCCAGTGCGAAAAGCATGGAGTGACCATCAAGTTCAATAGCTGGGCGGAAGCAGAAACCATCGAGGCGGAAAATCCCGACGTCGTCATCATAGCGACGGGCGGGGTGGCGCATACCGACGTCCTTTCCAAGGGTAACGAGTTCGTGGTGTCGTCATGGGACATCATTTCCGGAGACGTGAAGCCGGGAAGCAACGTCCTTATCTTCGACGACGCCGGTGACCACGCGGCACTCCAGGCCGCGGAATTCCTCGCTGGCGCGGGAGCCAAGGTTGAGATCATGACACCGGACCGGTCCTTCTCCCCCGAGGTCATGGCGATGAACCTTGTGCCCTACATGAGATCTCTTCAAAAACTCGATGTGACCTTCACCGTTACCTATCGACTCGAGTCTGTTGAAAAGAATGGCAATCGGCTCATTGCAAACGTCGGCAGCGACTACGGCGGTATTTCCAGGCAGCGCGTCGTGGACCAGGTTGTCGTCAACCACGGCACCATTCCGCTCGATGACATCTATTTCGACCTCAAACCGAAATCGACCAATCACGGCGAGGTTTCGCATGATGAGCTCATTGCCGGACAAGCGCAGTCGGTGGTGCGGAATCCGCAAGGCCTATTCCAGCTCTTCCGCATCGGAGATGCCGTTTCAGCTCGCAACACCCACGCTGCGATCTACGACGCACTTCGCTTGGCGAAAGATATCTGATTGCCGGGCGGCGGACGACAACGTTCGCTCTTCATAACAAGGGTTCGGTCATGGTCAGAAGTGACGCGCTGCAATATTTTGTAGACACCGCATTCGTGGCATTCGACCGGTTCTCCCACGACCTGCGGTCGCGCCGATCGATCATCCAGCTCTTCGCCCAAGCGGAGGTTCCCGGGCCTGAAAGGACCACGGCTGGGAGCCGTTTGCCAGTCTGTTCCTATCTCGGCCCGGCGTTGGCAGAAGAGACGGTTCCGTCCACACTTCGCAATCTGGTCGAACGCTTCAAGGCGATCGAGCCGTTGCTCGAATGGCGGCTGAAATCGAACCCCGACCCGTCTGCAAGCAGCAATTTCCGCGACGGTCATGCCAACGCGATGATACTTGGCCCAGGCGGCATTGAGGACAGAAACGATCTGTGGCTCGGCGTCACGTTGATGGCGCCTCGCGTCCGCTATCCCGACCACGATCATCCGCCGGAAGAGACCTACCTCGTGCTTTCGCATGGCGAGTTCAAGCAAGCCGACAAGGATTGGTTTTCGCCGGGCACCGCAGGTTCATTCTACAATCCGCCGGGCATCAAACACGCCATGAGATCGCTGGATGCGCCGCTGTTCGCTTTCTGGGCGCTGTTGGTGGATCAAACTCATCACTGAGCTTGGCCGAAACCCGGCCGCGGCTCGAGGAAGCAGCCAATCAAGGTTGCCCTGTCGGTGAAGCGCGTTTCATCAATAGCTTCGCCTATCGACTTGGGTTGACCGCGGACCGTCAAGGCGCCGCCGCGCCTGAAGAGGCACCTTGATCAAAGATCGCGGAATGGTTGCTATACGTCGACTTTCACATGGCCGACCGGGTTCGAACAGCAAGCAAGGATATAACCGTCGGCAATCTCTTCGTCGCTGTGTCAATTACCACCGAATCGGACCCTGGTTTGTCGCGCAAAAGGAATTTTGTACGCCGATCCACACATTGCGCAGCCTGACTGCTCCTTTGCCTGCATACCGGTTGGATGACGCGCGAGACGGCGACGCACTTCAAGCTGTCGGCGGAGCCGCAATTTTCCCGTAACCGCCCGATTGTCACCGCCTGCCTGACATCGTCGTGATGGCGTCGTTTGCGGCGTGTCTTGTGCGAGGTTTGCGATGCGTGTCGAGATTCTTGGTGCTGAACGGCGGCGTCGCTGGGGTGATAAGAAGAAGCTCGACATCGTCATGTCGGTTGGAATTGAGGGGGCGACCGTGACTGAGGTTGCCGAGCGGCATGATGTGACGCGGCAGCAGATTTACATCTGGCGGCGAGAGCTGAGGAGGAAGGGGCTCTTGTTGCCGTCGGCGGGTCCCATGTTCCTTCCCGTGGACATGCCCGTGGCGCAGAGCGAACCCCGTATGGGCAACGGCACTGACAGATTGTCAGCGTCGCTGGTTGAGTTGCAACTATGCTGTGGGCGGAACCTGCGCTTTGACAGAGAGATCGATCTTGCCACTCTGACCCGGCGAACAATCGCGGCCGGATCGAGAGCGAGCTTGCCAAGCGGCGCGGTGAATTGGAGCGGATGATCGACCTCGGATCAAAAGGCGTGATCTCGGCCGATCGCGTGGTCGAGCGCAAGGCTCCGCTCGACGCCGAGATTGCTTGGCTTGAGGCCGAGCTTGTCGTCGCGCCGCCGATCAGTGCCGTGGAACTTCATCCGGGCGGGCGCCTTCGCCTTTGAAGGAGAGGTTCTGGCGCGGGCGTTCCAGACGACCTTCGAGCGCCGTGAAACGCCGCTTCCCACCGAGACGCCATTGGCGCTGACGACGGGCTTCGCCGAGGCAAAGCAAGTCCAGTGGGCGGTGTTTCTGAGACGGACCGAGGTCGCCCTCGCACAAGAACCACTTCGAAAATCCAGGCGCGCATCGCCGAGCTTGTCATGCCGCCCACGATCGCAACGACGGAGGCTGCGCCTTTCAATGCGCGTTGGGCGGCAGGCGGTCCCTGGGTCGACAGATAAACATTTGCGCAACATCAATGCAGCCAGTGCCGAGACCTGCCGAGACCCCGATGGCATTGGTTTTCTAAGCGCGATATGGTTTGATGACGCTGGTTTTAGGGGCAGATTCGGGCGCGTCGCCAGAGGACGAGAAGGGCATAAATCGTCCGACTGGTCCCGATAGTTGGCGAAACCTCATAAAAATTTTCATGGCGATTTTCTTTTTAATACTGTAACTTTTTGACGGGCCCAGCGTCGGAATCTTCTCACCGTCAGAATAAATTTGTCAGCAATTTCAGTTGGTGCATGCTGTTTAAACAATTGAGTGGGAATGCTTGCCGGGCACTTCTGCGGCGATCCTGCCTCAGGTGAGCCCGTGCCGGACGAGATGGCGAACGACCGGCGAAAACATCTGCTGGCCGATATAAGATCCGGTGTTCGCCTGCTCGAAGAGTGTTTCGGCGGCTGCCGCATCCTCAACTATGGGGATACCTGCCTGGCGCGCTTGAGCCATTATCTCGTGGGCGGCGCGGCCCTGACCCTTGCCGACGACCGTCGGCACAGGCGTTTCGCCCTTAACGTAGCGCAACGCCACGGCGCGGTCGGCGGACGCGAAAACGATGACGGCATTTTTCACGCCCAGCTTCGCAGGTTGCATCACCGTTTCGCGCCGCTGTCGCTGCTGTTCATGGCGGATCAATGGATCTCCTTCGAGATCCTTGTGCTCGCGCTTGTATTCAGTTGTCGTCATGCGCATGTCGCGAAGGAACAGCCAGCGCTGAATGGGAACATCGATCAAGCCGATAACGACAAAGGCCAGGGCAGCGGCAACTCCAAGGGGCGTCAGCACCGCCTTGATAATCGGCTCCAGACATGACTGACCGCAGCCTGGCGCATCGAAGAGCGGCTGCAGCCATTCGGCCAAGACGAATACGAACAGGCTTGCCAGCAACACCACCTTGATCAGGCCCTTGATGAACTCGACGACGTTGCGGAGCGACAGGACTTTCTGAAGGCCCTTCGCCGGGTTTATGTGATCGAACTGCGGCTTGAGCTGCTCAAACGAGAAGACCGGCCCGAATGTCCCCAGCATGCCGAAGGCCATGGTGAAAACGACAACGATCCCGACCAGCGGCAATGTCGCAAGCATCAGCAACGAAAACGAATGGCGGATGGCCCGCAAACTGACCTCCCCGAACGAGCCGCCGGGCACCGTCACGGTCTGCACGAGTTCCGAAAGGCGGCTGAAGAGCATCGGCCAGGAAAAATAAAGATCCGCGAGCGCTGCGAAAAGCGTGAAGCCGGAGACCAGGTCGCGGCTTTGCGAAACCTGGCCTTTGCGGCGGGCGTCACGAAGCTTCTTGTCGGACGCTGGTAATTTCTTTTCCTCAGCTTCTTCGGCCATGTTGCAATCTTATCGCACTGTCGTGGTTCCAGTGGGCCGCGCTGGCCTGTGTAAGGTGGGGCGGGCTTGAATACGGAGAGGTGGATATGCGGTTGCATGCCGTATTCTTGCCCGTCGTCATCGCGCTGGCGCCGGCGAGAATGTCCGGGCGACATTGTCGAGATCCCCTGCCTCGTCGACGCCGCGTGCCTCGCCCATCGCAACAATGCGGGTTCCGAAAATATGGAGATTTGTCGCCGAGTTCGGCTGCATTGCATGCTTCGCTTCATTGGCGGGCGTGACATCGGGCGTGACGCGGGATTGGGCCGTTGCCTCGATCTGCTCATCGGTGGCGATCGCGATGAGGTTGGTCAGGCCGGGTTTGAGGCCGAACACATAGACCATGCTCGGCGACACGACTTGAAGGTCTGCAATCGTGGTGTCGGCGATGAGGACGGATTCGACCGGTTCGTAGATCCGCAGCAAGCGTCCTTGCCCGACCGGCAGGTCGAGCGCTGGCTTGCTCGACAAGGGCGAAACCTTCTGCGCCGACGCGTCGGCAAATGTGAACAAGACTGCCAGCAGGAAGCCAAACGTCGCGATAGCGAGCCGGCGCAAATCCGTCCGCCTGGCGACAGCGGCTGATCGAACGCCTGCTGCGCTATCGTGGATTGTCATGCCGTTCCTCTCCTGATTCCCCAAATGTCCCCGTCCGTCCGGCTGGCGTCATGAGGTTGCCTCTTGCCCGGCCTTCGGCTGAGCCGATGGCAACGACTGGGAGACGCTGCGCGCGCCGGCTTTGCCCGAGCGGCCCGAGATCGTGGCCAGCGGCTGGACGTTGAATTCTTGCGCGAGTTCCTGGAAGGACAGAACCGGAAGCTCGATGGCATTGTGCATGAGCAGGCTACGCATATGACGCCGCACATCCATCGCGGCGAGGACCACCGGCGAGACATCGGTGGAGTTCTGCGCCAGCGCCCGCTCGATTTCGGTGACCAGGGCCTGCGCATCATCGTCGGAAAGATTCAGGAATGTCCCGGTCGAAGTGCTTTGCACTGCGTTTCGCAGGATATCCTCGGCCGACCGCTGCAGGACATAGGCGGCGATGATGTTGGTGCGGCCGGCGGAGCGGAAGCTGATCTGGCGTTTCAGGGATGTGCGAACATATTCCGTCAGCAGGACGACGTCCTGCTCGCGCTGGCCCCATTCGATCAGGGCTTCGAGGATCAGGCGCAGATTGCGGATCGGCACGTTTTCACCGACGAGCCGGCGAAGCACTTCCGCGATCTTCTGCAGTGGCACGATCTCCTGTGCCTGCCTGACCAGGTCTGCATAATCCGGCTCCATGTCCGACAGAAGCCTGCGTGTTTCCTGAATCCCGACGAAATGGCCGGCATAAAGCCGAAGCGAATTTCCGGTCCATCTGGCCGCTGTTTCGGCCGGTGTGGAGAAGGCGAAGCCGGCTTCCTTCAGCACCGATATGTCGCTGTCATCGACCCACACGAATTTGCGCTGACCGGCAACCGAAGGACCTTTTTCGTAGGTCACTTCGAGCAGATCGAGATGCGTTGCGTCCGCTTCGACAAGAACGCGGTCGGCTGGAATTTCGGCATCCAGGATGGGTGCTCCTTCCAGATCGATGCGGATGCTTCGTGGTGAAAGCATCTCGTCGACCTGCGTGCCGATAGCCGGAACGTCGATACCGAGATCGCCAAAGAGTTCGCGGCGCACGCCGTCGGCGAGCGCGGCGAATTCGGGCTCGGGAATCGAGCGTCCGAGTTCTGTTCCGAGGCGTACCACGACGCGATAGGAAGGAGGCAGTATTCCGGTGGGGATTGCTGAAAGCGAGGCGGAATTCCCCGACCGTTCGGGCAGCTGGCCGATGTCCTTGGGCTCGGATTCCTGGGCTGTGCGCCGATTGACTGCATAGGCGCCCGCTCCGAAGCAGGCACCAAGCATCAGGAACACGATAAAGGGGAAGCCCGGCACCATGGCAAGGCCGACCATGATCACCGCGGCCAGCGCGAGCGCTCGGGAATCCCGCAGGAGCTGGCTGGTTATTTGCTGGCCAAGATCGCCAGTTCCGTCGGCGCTGCCGACGCGCGTCACCATCGTACCGGCGGCCACGGCGACGAGCAGTGCCGGTATCTGCGCCACCAGCCCGTCACCCACGGTGAGCAGCGAGTAGGTGGCAGCCGCGTCCCCCAGGGACATATCGTGCTGCAGCGTTCCGACGGCGAACCCACCGACAAGGTTGACCAGAATGATCACGATCCCGGCGATGACGTCGCCCTTGACGAATTTCATGGCGCCGTCCATCGCGCCGAACAGCTGGCTCTCGCGCTCCAACTGCTGGCGCAGACGGCGTGCCTCCGCCTGGTCAATGTCGCCGTTGCGCAACTCGGCATCGATACTCATCTGCTTGCCCGGCAGCGCATCGAGCGTGAAGCGCGCGGCCACCTCGGCGACGCGTTCGGCACCCCGTGCAACCACGATGAACTGCGCGACGGTGATGATCAGGAAGATGACCAAGCCCACCGCAATACTGCCGCCGACGACGAAGGTACCGAAAGCGGTAATGATATCCCCGGCGTCGGCCTGGAGCAGGATCAGTCGCGTGGTCGTGATCGTGATGGCCAGCCGGAACAAGGTGGCGATGAGGATGACCGACGGCAGCGACGAGAACTGGAGCGGATGAGAAACGTAAAACGAAGCCAGCAAGATAAGCACGCTAATGGCGATATTGGCGGTGATGAGAATGTCGACGAGGAATGTCGGCAACGGGATAAGCATCATCACCACTGCGACGAGCAGCAGGACGGCAATGACCAGGTCGCTGCGGCGTGAAAGCCTGGCCAGGAATCGCAGAAGTCGCTCCGATATGGTCATTTAACACCTCGGTGCGACAGGAAGCTCAGCAAGGCACTGCGCGCCTCGGTCTTGCGCCCGGCCACGAGCAAGGCGCGGCTCTTCAGCAATGCAAGCGCCGGGTGGTCCATTCCGTCCAAGGTCTCCAGCCTGGCGATCGTGGCAAGCGCCTTTTCCGCCTCGCCATCGAGTATGAGCAGGTGCGCCAATGTCCGCAGCACGCCGGCATTTCCCGGCGAGAGCTGTGCAGCGATAAGCAGGTACGCCGCGCCCCGCTTTGCCTGCCCGTGACACCCATAGAGATAGCCCAGGACATGCAGCAGGTGCACGGTGTCATGCGGGTCGGTCAGATTTCGATTCCTTCCTGCATGCGACCAAGCAGATCGCGATGACGCTCGATTTCATCCTCCATCAGCGTTCTGGCGAGTGTCTTGAGTTGCTCGCCGCCCTCAAGGTCAGGGACCAGGTGCGTTACAAAATGCTGGAGAATTGGCACGGAGCGCCGCAGGATGGCTGGCTCGGGAATATTGGGCATGACGAAGTTGACGAGTATCTCATCGAGCGATTCCCCGGCGGCACCCTGAGAGCGCTGGAATTCCGCAGTTTCTGACATTTCCGTGCCAGCGGCTGACTTCGTTCCCTGGGCACGGTTTGTGGCTTTGTCGGCACCATTCATCCGTCGCCGGTGGATGGATTGCCCGCGTACGCTTTCGGCCTGCCGGACCTCGCGGCCGGGTGTGTCAACCCTTGCCGTGTCGAACCGCGGCCCTTCAAGCCGGCGGTTCACGGATATTTCAGCGCGACCGTGGCGCCGCCCTTGGTCAGGAGAAGTTCCGTCTCGCCGATGTGCTTTATGGTCCAGCCGT
The DNA here is from genome assembly GCF_040323315.1 of Mesorhizobium sp. M0047. Lineage (NCBI taxonomy): Bacteria > Pseudomonadati > Pseudomonadota > Alphaproteobacteria > Hyphomicrobiales > Phyllobacteriaceae > Mesorhizobium > Mesorhizobium sp. M0047. The sequence continues at coordinate 222,013 of NZ_JAMYUW010000005.1, forward strand.
CATTCGTGAATGCGCCTTCGTGATAGCGTGCGCCGTCGGCGGTAATGACGTATGGCCGCTCGCCATACCAGATTGCCTGCAGCGTCAGGCGCGGAGCCTGCTCCGCGTTGCCGATCATGACGTTGGAGACGAGGGCAATATGCGCGCCAAACGCCTGGTCGAACCAGGATTGCGTTTCCGTCCAGACACCACTTTTGTCATTGGGGATCATCCCCGAGACCACGAGGCGTCCCGATGATCGCTGAACGGTCAATGTACTTATGCCGGATTGCTCGAGATGCTGCTTGAGCTGGCTTTCCGCGTCGGCGGCACTTTGGATTTGCGCCGGCGATGAATCGTCCAGGACTTCTTGCCCTGCGTCACCCGCAAAGGCCATCCTGACCGGTTCGCCGTCTTGTGAGGCCAGCTTCTGGCCAATATCGGGCTTGGCGAAGGAGAACCCGTTCGCCGCGACGGAAACAGCGAATACAGCGAGCAGAACGCTGCCTGCAACCAGGAGAGGGCGATTGGAAACAGCCCACCGATTCGATGGGCGTTCGGAGTTGACCAACTGGATGCCGGCGTCACCGACGCTTAGAGTGAACGGCAGCCTGCAGCGGCTGCCATGTCCCTCGTGGATGGTCTCGCCTGTGGCCAGTGCGACATCGCCGCCAACGGCTTCGATTTCAAACTGGCTGCCCTGGCGCCGCAGCCTTGCATGGATCGGCGCGATGCCGGCATCCCTGAGGACGATGTCCGACTCCGTGCTGGAACCGATCGTAAAGACTGGGTCGACCAGACTGATTTCGGCCCCGGCGTGAAATCCGTGGGTTACGCTGAGCGCGACGGAATGTCCGGCTGCCGGGGAGGGAGCGACAATCGAGCGGAACCGGCGCGCCGCCGGCGCCGGATCCAGATATCTGCCGATAGGGCTAGCGGTCATGCCACTTCATCTCCCGCCGATGACGATTTCAAATGCAGCCAGACGACGGCGTTGAAAGGCCGTGCAGTACGCCGCCGATTGCTTGCGGCGGCGTATGGGTTCGAGAATCCGCTGGCTCAGGCCTTTTCAGCCGATTGGCCGAGCGTCTTCGCGGTGCTCATCAGCATGTCATGTTGGGATTTCGCGATCTCTTTCGTGATCTCCAGCCCAAACATGCGCTCCTGTTGCTTGATCATCTTGTCCAGGTTCTGTTCCGGCGACCCGGTAGAGCCGGAGGTAATGGGAGGGGTAGCAGCCATCATTGTCTCCTTGAGGGACTATTCAAGTTACAAACTCCGGATTCACACGCTGCGATCCGGCAGGTTGCCAACGCACTCTAAGGCAGCATGGTCGAAATTGAAAGTCCATTTGGAATATATGAGCCACTCAAGTTCCAAGTGTTGCATTGCCAACGTGTGAGGAGTAATCTGCCAGGCGGGTGAATGGGGTATTTCAGGATGGAAAAAGGTCCTTTGGCCGAGTTGTTGGTCGAACGGTTTGAGAATATGCCGCCTCAACTGCGGGTCGCCGCGCGTTTCGTGCTGGATCATCCCAAGGATGTCGCACTGATGTCGATGCGCGAGCAGGCGAACCAGGCCGGTGTTTCGCACAGCACGATGATGCGGCTGGCGCGATGGCTTGGGCTTGAAGGCTACGAGGATATGCGCAGCCTTTATGCGCGCGCTCTGCGTGAGACGATCGCCGGGGAGCCGGCGCGACAGGGTATCGAACAGCGTGGCGATCCGGGATATTCGACGGCCGGCGTCGTTGCCGACACGCTTGCGGCCCAGATTTCAAGTCTTGGTGAATACGGCAATGCCATGCAGTTCATTGCCGCCGCCGATCTGCTTGCAAGATCGCGCGATCTTTTCGGTCTCGGCTCACGCTCCGCCTACCCGGTCGCAAGCCACTTCGTTCACGTCATGTCGTTTCTGGCTGGCGGTGGCCGCAAGGTGACGCTTGTCGGCGAGATGGCCGGACAAGGCCTGAATGCCCTGCAGCACGCGGGACGTGGCGACGTGCTGCTGGCTGTGGGCATGGCGCCTTATGAACGCACGACCATCGACGTGGCGCGCCAGGCGGCTCGGCAGGGCGTCGGCGTGGTGGCAATCACTGACAGCAGCGTGTCTCCGCTGACGCGGATCGCGCGGGAGACAATCATCGTCACGTCGAATTCGCAGTCGTTCTTCCGAAGCATGGCGCCAGCGTTTGCCGCCGTCGAACTTCTGGCGGCACTGACGGCAGCGCGGTCCGAAACGGATGCCGCAGAACGGGTAAAACAGTCGGAAGAGCAGCTTGCCGCTTTCGGCATTTATTGGAAGCCCCCTCGATAACATCCGAAAGGGTGCGATCGGGCGGGCGTGCCGGCGGCCAGGCTGCCGGCAACAGTGATTCCGGAGGTCGTCCAGATGGTTCGCCTGGTAACGCTCAACAAGCCGCCCGTCCAGCCGCAAAAGGTCAATGCCACGGCAAACGCCGAGCAGATAGCGCGGCTGGAGGCGCAGGCGGCGAAACTCCGGGAGCAGATCAGGCTCGCCAACCGGATGGGTGAGCGCGACTGGGCGGCGCAGGCCCGCCAGGAACTGGCGCAGGTGAACACGCAACTGAGTTCCCTTCAGCCGCCGCCGGCTGCGGCTCCGGCAGCGCCGGCGTTGAACGCCAGCACCGGCATATCCGGCAACGGCACGACGGTGACGCCGGCGCTCTATGTGCGGACTGATCTCGCGGCACCCACGCTGATGCCGGTGAAACTTGACGCAAGCAAGCCCGACGACAACGCCGCGGAAGCGACGACTGCCCGCAACATCGTCAACGACGTCACCGGTGGCAAAAGCATCGACCAGATTGCGTCTGCCCGCGGCATGACGCGCGACCAGGTCATCGCCGCGCTCAGGTCTGGCGGGATGACCGTGTCGACCGCCGACCCCAGCGGCAATGGTGACGTGCAGACAACGAAAATCACGGATGCCAGCGGCCGCACCGTCACGCAATATTACGACTATCAACACGACAGCTACTATACGAGCGTCGAGCAACCCAACGGCACCGCGACCACCACACCGATCCGGGATGGGCTCGGGCGCAAGGAAACCAGCAACTACAATCCCGATACCGGCGCCATCACGACGCGTTACGAAGACGATCTCGGCAAGGGCACCGTCACCGAGCGAACGTCGCTGCCCAACGGTGCTTCGGTGGAAACGGTGACGCCAGGCGCCGGTCCGTCCCTTCCCGTGACCACCGTCACCGGTCCTGACGGCCACAAAACCATATTGGCGGCCGCGCAGGATCCGGGTGGGAAAAGCACGCAGAACATCAAGCAAGGTCTGGCCGACGGGAAAAGCATCGAGCAGATCGCGCAGGACAACGGCCTCACCAGCGAGCATGTGATGGCCGAACTGCAGGCCGCCGGCTATCAGGTCAAGACGCAGGCAGCGGCAAGCGGCAATGGCGACGTGCAGTCGGTGGAGCTCGTTGACCCGCACACCGGCGACAAGACCGTCTACTCGCACGACTATCAGCACGACGAACGCTCCGTCGTGACCACGGCCGACGGCAAGGAAACCTCGCAATCCGTCGATGGCAACGGCAAGACCCGCAACAGTGTGCACAACACCAAAACGGGCGAGACCACGACCACGATCGTCGATCCGAAAACGGGGACCGAAACCAAGATCGTCACCGACAAGGACGGCCGGGTGACGACGACCATCACCGAGAAGATCAATGGCGGCAAGCCCGTCGAGCACGAGGTCAAGCCCGGCGACAATTTGACCCTTATCGCGCAGCAATATGGCGTATCGCTGGATGATCTCAGACGGACGAATCCTGAGCTTTTCGATTCGTCCCGAGATCCGGACATCATCAAGCCCGGAGAAAAGGTCACCATCGAAAACGGGACGCGCACTACCGTGGAGGTCACCTTCAACGGCTATACGCTGACCACTAAGCCCGATGGCAGCATGACGCTGCACAACAACACCACCGGCACCGACCTGAAGATCGAGGCAGGAAGCACGCAGGCCGCTTTGGCCAGGACGCTATTGGCGGTGAACCCCAACAGCAGCAATTTCGAGGAGGCAAGGGAAGGCCAGGTCGTGAAGACCTTTGTCGAAGGGCTGTTGGCCGGTGAGACCTTGCCCAGCCTCATCGACGCCGCGGAGAAGGCCGGACAGGACAAACAGGCCTTGATCGACAAATACGGTTTGGGCACGGCCGCCAAGCCCAAGCTGGATGGGCAAAACAGGGTTGTCGATCCGTTCGGCGATCCGCCACAGGGCAACGCACCTTCCGGCGGGAAGTGGACGCCGATGAAGATCGACGGCGTCTGGACCTGGGTCGATCCCCAGGTCGCCCAGGCCATCATTTCCGAGAACATCGCCCTGTCGCGCATCACCGAGACGCGAGCTCTGGCCGGCCAGCAGCAGGAGCAGTTCAACGTCGATATGCTCGATCCCGCCTACAAAGATGCCGTTGATGGCGCGCAGACCATCATAAACAGGGCACTGGCGCCTAACGGTCTGCAATGGACCGCGCAGAAACCGAAGGGCACGCTCGCCGATGCGCGGGAGCGGCTGACCAAGGCCAACACCTTGCTACAGAACGCACGCGATGCCCGTGGCGAATATGAGAATGCCGCACGCGTCCTCAAGGATGCCATTGCCGGGCAGAGCAAGCTGACGCCGCTGGGTGATCCCGATGCAACAGCTGTCGGCCCTGTCAACGGCCCGAACCGGTATACCGAACATGCTCAGGGTGTCGCCGAGCACGCGGCCGTCGACAAGCTGTTTTCCGAGGTCGGCCTGCATCTGAGCAAGGGCGACAAGCTCACCATCGATTTCCTGGTGGGCAAGGCCGAACTGGACGGCGTCCCCACGGACTCGAAGGAATACAAGGACCTCAAGGCGCTGCAGACGACAGCAGGCAGTCAGCTCGAACTGGCGCAGGCCTACCAGAACTACTTCGACGCTCATACCACTGCCGCACAGGTCGGCGCGCAGCAGACGGATCTCGAGCAAAAGCTGCTTGGCCAGTATCTTGGCGAACAGGAGTTCGACCCCAACGAGGAATACAACCGGTATAGCGGCGACTACCTCGGACACTACAAGACATCGACGCTCGAGGTCCGCGACGGCCAGCTCTGGGTCGTCAATCATTTCGACAAGGGAACGACGGAGCAGCAGCTCACCTACAGTCTGAACGACAAGAATATCTCGGACGAATATCGGGACCGCCAGCTCAACAAGGACTGGCAACAGCTTCTGAGCGGTTCGACGGAGAAGATGTGCACCGCCAACGGCCTGGAAACCGCGAAGGCCGGCGAGGCGCAAGCGGCAAAGAATCTGAACGATGTCCTAGACAAGCAGCTCGGCAACAGCATCACCGACCTGAAAACGAAGCTGACGAGCCTGCAGACCAACTTCAACAATGCGCTGACGCAACACGGGCCTGGAGCGGTCGATGCGCCCCAAGGGACGCTGCCCGATGGCGTGCAGCCGGTCGAAATCGAGGTCGCAGGACAGACGATCAAGGTGGCGCCGGAGGTTGCCCAGAAATACAACCAGACAGGGATCGATGCGCTGACCCAGGGCGGCAAGGCAATCTGGATCGACCTGGACACACAGGATAACGATCATGGTGGCCGCTGGGTCGACCCCGAACTGGCGGTCTCCAAGCTCAAGCTTGATGCGACAAGAGCTCAGATAGCACAGGCCGAGGATCTGCGCCGAGTGGTGCAAGGGTTCAGCGATTACCATGAGCTTCGGCTCAGCGATCCCTCGCTCTTGGCCGACCGCAACAGCATGGTGGACAAGACCTATCTGGACGAACATCAGCAGCAGACGCTCGACGGCACCTATCAGCCGAAGTTCCAGCAACTGCTCGACAGCGGCTACGACAACGAGTTCCGGGGACAACCTGGTCCGACCCTCGATGACACGGTCGCCAGAACGTTCGGCCTGAATTCTTCGACCGATGATGGCCGCGAGGCGATCGAGAATGTGACGCATGAGATCCGCGATATTGGCGGCGACGATCCGTATGTGCGCAGCGTGCCGATCTTCTATGTCGACGACGAGGTCGGGACGCAGCAGGTCACGCTCTTTGCCGTGCGCGACGGAGACGGCAGCACTCGCTATGTCGACGTGACAGGCAAGAAGTTCGACGACCTCGGCGACTTCCAGGACAACAACACCCAGTTTGGTGAGAGCGGCAAGCTCGTCGTTCCCAAAGGACTGGAGATGAAGGCGGGAGACGACGGGAAGATCGCGCTTGAAGTGGTGAAGGCGCGCAACGTCTCGGTCTGGGACAAGGTCGTCGATCCGCTGGTTGGCATCGGGACCGGCATCGCCACCATCCTGTCGTTCACGCCGGCCGCGCCGATCGCGGCCCCGCTGGCCTATACGGGTGCTGCCTATCTCGGAACCCGAGCGGTCATAAACCAGGTCAACCATCTGGAACATGGCGGCGAGTGGGACGATAGAGAGTCACTGATGAACATCGCCAGCGCGGCGACCACGGTTCTGCCCATGGCATCCAGCGGCCTGCGCACCATTGGCTTGGCGGGAAAGGAAATGACCGCGCTTCAGGCCTTCCGTGGCAGCATAGGTGCGACACGATCCGGCTCTTCCCTGGCGCTCGAAACCCGCGGTTACATGCAATCGACCGCCGGCCTGAACAAGGCGGCGTGGGGAATGGATGTCGGCTCGGTGATTGTCGGCGCACCCTTGCTGGCGACCTCTGCCTATGATCTTGCCGTCAACGGAGATCAGATGAATGGTCTCCAGCTTGCCAATGCGCTTACCGGTCTTGGCACCGGCATCACCGGCACCGGCCTCGGCATCCACGGCCTGCGTACGTTGCGGCCGGGAACGGGCACGCAGGCGAGCTCCAACGGTCCGGACGCCAGTCCGCCACCGGGCAGCGACGGACCGCACCAGCAGCCGCCTGGCGGCAACGGACCGCGGCAATTGCCGCCGGCGCCGGAGCCCAATTCCTCGGGGCGCCCAATGAATGTCTATGAGATCGGTGCCGATGGCGTTTACAGGCCGACCGGGAAGCAGGTTTTCCACGACCCCAGCCATCCGGTGATACCTGGAGAAGTGATCAAGGCCGATGACGGCAGCGGCGATGGTTCGACAATGCAGCCGGGCCACGATCCTCAGGGGTCGACCCCGCCCGGTACTGCCCATCCCGCCGATGGCGATCCCATCATCGTACCGGGCAAGCCGACAGGACAAGACGGAACGGTGCGCCTCGTCTGGGACCCGGAGACACGCAGCTTTGCCGGCACGCCCGGACACGACACGAGCGGGTATGTCTACACCAGCGGCAAGGATCCGAGGACGCCCTCGGCCTATCTCGACGGCTTGGCCGTCGAACAGCTTGTGGCCCGCTACGAGCAGGAGAAGGGCTATTATTCCAGCCGCGAGATGGCCGAGCGCTATGGGCCGGACGGCGTTCAGATTCCGCGCACGCTGCTTCGTGACATACTGCCGGACTTCCGCGTCGGTGTCACCTTCCGGGTCCGGTTGAACACCGGCGATGCATTCGGGATCGGCTCGCCGACAATCGCGGCCATTGGCTTCGGTGTCGGAACCAAGACCGATGTCGGCATGATCGGGTGGTCGATCGTCGACAGCGTCAGCCAACGCAGCCTGACGCCGTTCAAGGACGCACTCGGCACCCAGGGCGTCGTATCCTACCGGGCACGCGAATACAGGAACATCACAGGCCTCCAGGCCGGTGTCTGGCCGGTGTCCAATCAGACGGCCTTCCCGGTTCGCAGCAGCGATCTGTCGGCGGCGGCGAGCAAGGCGATATTCAGCGATGCGACCGGCTATGACGCCAAGCCGCTGGACGCTGCCATCGTTGGGATGACACCCGATGGCGAAGGCACCGTGATCGAGATGGCCTACACGCCTTTGCTCAAGGGCGAGGAGGTCACGCTGGCACCTGGCCAGCATGACTTCTTTGGCGTGCCGGCGGAAAACAGATCCGGCCACGTCCAGCTGCAAGGCGCGCTTCCGTTCGACCGTGTCATGACCGAGACCAAAGCCGGTATACGCCTGCCGATCATGGCCAATCATGTCGCGGCGGTGAACCAGATGCCGCGCGTCGGCTTGGAGAAGCGCCCGGAACTGTCGGTGAAGGACACGCTCCAGCCGGGCGACATCGTGTCGACGCAGGCATACGACCAGATCCAGTCCGCTCTCGGCTCGACAAGCCTGAAAATCCAGTTCGCGGTCAAGGACCCGGCGAAGGCGTCCGAACTCATCGCAGCCATCGGCCAGGGCGATGGCATCCGCTCGATCCGTGACCTCGTCAACGCCGGCCAGATCGATCCGTCGAACACGGTTTCTCTGGTCGATGAGCCGACGCTGAGCGGATTGCGTCTCTCGGCAGTACCGGGCAAGGCGCCGACGGCAGACATCGTTTTGCTGACCGGCGAGAAGGCTCGAATTGTAAATCCCGAGGCCATGCTGGTCGACGTCATCTTCAACGATCACAACAGGCTGCCTGGCGTACTGGGTTTCAATCCCGACCGGATGGTCACGTCCGCGACCTACAAGGTGAAATCGACGCTACAATCATGGCTTCCAGCGCGCTTCCAACCCGACGAATCACCGCAGTCCCGCTACATGCCCAGCGCCGGCAACATCTATAAAAACCTCTACGGTTCGCACGGCACCCCGGCCACGCGCTACACGCTTTCACTCTCGACGCATCCTCTGCCTGCAGGTGGGTTGACTTTCAGCGCCGAGGTGAGAATCCAGTACAAGTCCAGAGCGGCCAGCATCGCGCCGTCGATCGCCAAGAACGAAACCGCGACACTGACCTTCGATCGCGCCGACGGGCAAAATGAGGAATTGACGATCCCCGCCTGGCTCGCCCACGCCGTGGAAACCTCGCGCGACGGGGCGGCGACAGGCATCCCGAAGGGCGGCAAGGCCTCCCTGGAGCAGTTCCTCGGCGAACTGGAAAAGAATGCAAGACCCGACCAGCGCGCGGCGATCGAGCAGTTCCGGACGGAATTCGGCCCATCGATCGTCGATGGCGGCTTCATGCGCCAGAACGTTGCCGACGGCGTGCTGACCTTCCTCTCCTCGCAGGTGGGCAGCCGCCGAAACGGCCCGATCCAGATAAGGGACGAGCACGGTCAATCCGTGACCGCCACCCGTTATGGACCGCTGCCAAAGAGCGCAGAGAATGTCTATGTGCCGCCCGCCGACGGACCGCCAGCGCGCGGCGACGAACCGGAGCTGATGCACAAGTCGCATATTCTGTTCCGCGATCCCGAGACCGGAGAGGCATACGTCCTGCCATGGATGCGCGGCGCCTCCGAGGACCATGTGCCGGGCACTCAGGGGCGGCCGGAGGGCGAAAGCGTGCCGCCGGCGGCGAACCCTGCCAGGAAGGCAATCGAGGCGGCGCCTCCCACGACCTATTCGCTGCAACAGGTCCGCAACATGCGCCAGCCTGAGAAATGGCAGGCCGGCGAGATCTATACGCGCGAACTCAATGGGTCGCCTGGAGAAGCGCATTTCCCGGTCGATGCCAACCTGGGTGGGTCCCACCCCGTCTCAGGCGTGGGTGGGCGATATGTGGATTCGCCCGTCTTCAAGAGCGACGACGTGATCGAGGCGATCGAGGTCAAGACCTATCATCGCTGGACGACGATCAACGGCGTCGCGCAGATGCGCGAAGTGCCGCTCACGCCGAAACTGCAGGAGCAGATCAACAAGGATGTGGCACTGCGGAACGAGAACCCGGGCTATCAACCGCGCTGGGTTTTCCTCGATGCGCCGCCTTCCGCGGACTTGCAGCGGGCGCTCGACGATGCGGGAATTGTCGGCAACATCTTCGGACACAACAGACCCGCCACGGCTGCGCCGCAGCTACAATCGGCAACGGCCGGAACCGGTCCGGGCCGAACCCTGCAGCTCAAGGACGAGAGCGGCAAGGTGATCACCGCGACAATGTTGGGCACCGAGCCGAGGGGCTCGGAACAGGTCTATGTGCCGCCTTCCGACGGGCCTCGTGCGCCGGCCGATGCACCGGAGCTGGCGGACAAGACGCACATACTGGTGTACGACCCCGACACCGGCGAAGCCGTCGTGCTGCCGTGGATACGCGGTGCTTCCGGCGGCCACGCGCTCACCCGAGATGGCGTCAGGGCGACTTCGCTTGACCAGGTGCCGGATCTCAACATGGCCGATTTCGAGCCAAACCAGATCCCCTGGCTCAGGCGTGAGCAGGTGGCCGAACTGACGGAACAGCAGTTCCGCGACATGGATCAGGCCGGCTTGCTGCCCTCTCTGACCAGGAGCCAAATGCGGGGTATCGCGAAGGCAAAGATAGGCCAGGTCAACATCGCGGGCCTCGACGGGAAACAGATTCCTTGGCTGACCGAGGGCCACATCCGGAATATGACCGGCCAGCAGTTCCGGGATCTCGGCAAAGCCGGTTTGACGCCTCACCTGACGAAATCACAATTGCAGGCGATCAAAGGAGACAAGGTCGAGTTTGTCGACGTGTCGAAGTTGGAAGCGCGCCAGGTTCCGTGGTTCAAGCCCGGCCAGGTCGCGAAGTTCACGTCACAGCAATTCAAGGATCTGAGCGAGGCCGGATTGCTGAAGAACCTCACCGAGCGCCAGGTTGCGGCGATCCCCGAAACCATGGTCGGTTCCGTGGACGTGGCGAAGCTCGATCCCAAGCAGGTGCCGTGGCTGACCGAGAAGCAGATCCCGGCGTTGACCCGCGATCAATGGGGCGCCTTCACGATCCACCACACCGAAGCGCTGACCCAGCCGCAAATCGAAGCGGTGACACCAAAACAGTTCGAGGAAATGAGCCCCGGCCAGTTCCGCAAGTTCACGCTTGAGCAGTTCGAGTGGATGAGCGGGGATCACACGAACGGCCTCTCCGTGCTGCAACTGACGACCTATCGGGCAACCCATAAAAAGGCGATGACGCCGGATCAAGCGACCCGCGTCGATCTGGCGCTGAGCCATGCCAGGATGAGGGAAAACGCTCAGGCGCTCGCTACCTTTGGTGGCATGTCGACCACCTCCTACACGCTGTGGACTTCGTTGCCGCCAACTTGGACCGCCACCGCGAGTGGAGTGGCATTTGGCGTGCGAGGCTTCGTTTTCGGGGCGCAGGCGCTCTTCCCCAACGCAACCGCGGCTCACAAGCCGTTCGGGCGATTCCTCAACGCGCTCGGCGGAGCCACATTCATTGCCGCAGCACCAGGTGCCGCGACCGGGATGATCCAGGGTAAGGATCTTGTCGTCAACAGCACGTTTACGCTCGGCAACGTCGTCTATGGCACAAAGTCGATGCTGCAGTCGTTCACCGGCAGACCGGTGATCCGAAACCTGGCCGAACATCTGGCTGGACCAGGCTATGTGCTTGGCTGCGCCGTCTATACGCTGCATTCCTGGCCGGCGCCGATCGCAACAGTCGCCGGCACCATGTTCACGTTCGGCTGCGCGGAATTCTGGGCGTCGGCCATAAGGACGGACCGAATGAATAGCCGTTCGGTACCGCGAACCGATGCCGATATCGCGGCGGCGGAAAAGTCCGACAAGAGATGGACCGCATGGGATCGGTGGACCCTGGGCATCACCTTCGGCGTTGGAATGCTTCTCTTCTCGCTGGACTCCCTGCTCGCGGAGCCTTGGAAGGGCGCGAAGACGGCCCCTCCACCCGACCCGAAAAAACCGGCTGGCGATGCCTCGTCCCAGCGATCCGATGATCCTTCGGACGTTCCAGGTGGGGAACAAACCCCGCCAGAGACCTTTCCGCAACTTGTCGTCCAAGCGGATGACGGCCTGAATTTGCGGACCCAGCCCGACGGGCATTCGGCAGTGGCGACGGTTCTGCAACCCGGCACATTCGTCGAACAGACCGCGAAACCTTCGACCGATCCTTCGGGAGAAGCCTGGATACCCGTCGCAGGTTTCGGACCGGACGGCGAAATGCATAGCGGCTGGGTCTCCGGCGACTATGTCGATGTTCACCCCAAGGGCAGCAGCAATTCCGAGGGCCGCACGAATCCAACGCTGGAGAAGAATGGCTATCAGTGGGTCGACGTCAAGAACGGCGACTCTATCCGCCTGATCGCCAGGACCCATTCAGCGGATGTGGCGGCCACGGTGGTGCTCAACATGGATCATATCGTGAGTCCGGACATGATTTTCTCCGGCGACCGCATCTACCTGCCGGTCACGTCGGTCGGCTGAAGAACTGCCGGCCCAATCTAGCGTCCGTCAGCAGGCTGCGCCTTGCCGCTTCTCGCGGCATAGGCGTGCGCGACGCAGGCGGCCAGCTTCGCCGCCCGCTCCGCTATCGGATTGGATGGTTCGGAAGAATAGGAGGCGGTAAACCGCAGGTCGGACGGGTGCCATTCGCAGTCGACAATGCGCAATGTGCCGCTTGCGGTATAGTCCTGGACGACTTCCTCGGGGAGCGAGGCTATCCCGATACCGTTGAGAGTCATCTTGATGGAGGCGGCCAGCGAATTGGCCGGAAAGATACGCGGCGTCTTTTCCAGTTCGCTGGTGAGCTTGCGGTAAAGTTCGCTGTAGGGTCTGGTGGTGCGCGCGTAGCTGATGATCGGAAACTGCATCAGATCATTCAGCGTCAGCTTGCTTCGGTTGGCCAATTTCAATTGCGGCGAACAGACCCAGACGAGCGGAAAGGATGGCAGCTCGATGTTCTCGATGCTGTGCTCCAGAATCGGGCCCATCAGCACTGCAAGATCGAGCCTGTGGGACATGAGTTCGTTGCGAAGGGTCGTCGTCGCATCAACGACAATATCCGTATCGACAAGCGGGTAGTTTGCTTGCAATTCCTTCAGGAAATCCGGAAGCCAGGTGTGCACGATGGATTCGGCAACCCCGAGCCGAAGCACCCCTGCCGTCTCTGAAAGAGAGTTGGCCGCCAGCTGCAGCCGTTCCGCTACGCGCAGGACCCGTTGAGCAGGTGGCAGCAGCCGTTGTCCCTCGGCGGTCAGCCTGACGGTGCTGCTGTGCCGTTCGAACAGCTTGGCGCCCAGCGCTTCTTCCAGGCCGGCAATTCGGGTGGATACCGCCGGCTGCGTCGTGTTCAGGCGTTCCGCTGCCTTTCGAAAGCTTCCGAACGTGGCAACCAGGAGAAAGGTTTCGAGCTGCTTGATGTTGAAAGGGATCACGATTCAATGCCGCACAATAATCTGAGCTCCAATCTTTACGCGGTCATATAGATCGATAACGTCTTCATTGGTCATGCGGATGCATCCCGAGGAGTTGGCCTGTCCGACGGTCCATGGCTGGTTGGTGCCGCGGACGCGATAAAGCGTATTTCCGATATAAAGGGCGCGGGCGCCCAATGGGGTTTGGTCCTCCTGCGACATGAGCGGGCAGCAAGCGACCCTTGGATGCTTTCCCGGATCGCATATCGGCAGGCGGTCGCCAATCCGGCCAGTTTCTCTTGCTCGAAATCGTGTCGCGACCGGCCCACTCCAGGCCCTCCTTGCCAACCCCCACTGCATATCGCAGCGCTTTGCCGTCCCCAAGGATGTAGTAAAGACGCCGCTCCGTGGTGTTGATAACGATCGATCCCTTCGGTTGAGCCTCGCTGAAGTTCACGACTTGCCTTGGGATCGCTAACCGCTCCGGCAGCATTCCTTCGTCCGACGTCTGGTCGGGAGCGGAAGGGGAGACCAGCACATTTCTCGCCTGATCGTAAGTCCAGCATCTAGGGTCATAAGCGCTGTTCGATTGGGCCTGCGCTGAAGCCATGGCGGCAACCAGCGTGGCAGCAACCAAGGCTGCCGCTGCCAGTCTCCGGCTGAGACGTGGGCCGAACAGGATACTGCCTCCCGCTATGCTAGCGGGAGCGAACGCGTTCGCGAGCAGGGCCCTGTTTGCCACCACCGACACCTTTCTGCATCCAGGCGTTGAACAGGGGATCACACACGGGTCCCGCCTGATTCCAGCGCGCACCATATCGCTTTGCTCACTGTTCGCAACATTTGGCACCGAACTAGCATCGGCAATCCAATTGGACTTCCAATTTCGCAGTGCGCACGATACAGTGAACCCGGCGGGCAAAACCATGAAGCGAGCGATGCGGGTCACCACTCGTGGGTCGCTTGCAATAGGACAAAAGTTGACGGGACGCGGTATTTGCCATGCGGATCGGTTGTCGGGAGCCAGGGCTGCCTTTGCCGCCTGTGGCCTTGCCGTGGTCCTGGCGCTCGGCTTTGGCTCGCAGCACGCATACGCTGCCGAACCGCGATGGCCACCTGGCCCTTACAAATACATCACGGTCGACCAGTCGGTGGCAGACGCGCTGGTCGAGTTTGGCCGCAACATGCGAGTGCCGATGCGCGTCAGCAAGCTTGTAAAAGGACGCCTGAGCGCCGGCATGCCGGCGGGGACGGCCCACGAGTTTCTGGAACAGATTTGCAATCGATACGGGCTGGTCTGGCATTTCGACGGCATCGTCATGAACGTTGCGACCGAAGCCGAAATCCAGACGGAAATGATCCCGCTTGATGCAAACACGGCTGCCGGTGCGGAAGATCGGCTTTCGCGGCTGGGCGTCATCGATCCGAGGTTTCCGGTAAAGGTTTCCAAGCAAGACGATGTCGTCTCGGTATCGGGGCCACCCTCCTACATCGAACTGGTCAGGAAAACGCTCGGAGTTCCCGCGGCAACGGGCACGAAGCCGGAGCCGGGCAAGGTTGTTTCGGTCCGCGTTTTCCGCGGAAGGCAGGTGGAGGCGTATGACGTCCCCTCCGCCGAGAAGAACTAGGGAACGGGAGGCAGGTTCATGCAGATCGCACCGATTGGAGCCTTGGAGGCTACGCTTGCAAACTTGACCACCAGCATAAGCTCACAACAGCAGATCACCGCTGGCGCCGCGGCGCAGCCTGGCAATCGAATGGCCAGTGCCAAGCAGGAAAAGCACGACGCCGTGAGGGTCAACACGCCTGAGCGCGGTGATGTCGCCACACGGGAAGGTCAGCAGGTGGCACAAGCGTCGTCCGGTGCCAATCCGGCAATGGCTGGGCAATCCTCCAAGCCGGAAAGGACGGAAGCGATCGTCGAACGCCAACTCTTCGACTATCTGGCCGAGGCAGAGAAGGCAGGGGGCGGGGCGTTCACGGATCCGTCGGCCCTGTTCGGGTCGGCCGTTCGGTCGTTGGACGGAACCATGCAGCAGGTCCAGAAAGCCCTGGGCCAGACGAACGCCCCGGTGAGCGCCGATGCAGCTACGGTGCAGGATGCCGCCGGCAAGACGGCCCCGTCAGGCAAGGAAGCCGAAAATTCCCCGGCAAAGAATGCCGAGCAACTTCTCGAACGGTCCATTTCGGTGATGTGGGCAGCCGCCAATCTCGAGGTGGTGACGAGCAGCGTGACGGCCGTCACGTCGTCCACCAGCACGCTGATCAAACAACAGTGAATGCCGCGGGGTGTTTCGTGCCGACGCTAACCTTGCCGTGGCGGTCAACGCTATTGAATCGATGCGGCGCCCGGTGGCGCGTGGCGTTGATTGTTATCGGCATGCTTGCGTTGCAGGCGTGCTCGGAGGAGCTCTATTCCAACCTCAACCAGCGGCAGGCCAACGAGATCGTGGCCACGTTGATGCGTCATGGGATTCCTGCCCAACGCGAGACCGCTAAAGATGGGAAAATGACGGTTTCCGTGCAGAAAAATCGGTTCGCCGACGCAATGGCGATTCTGGATGAAAGCGGATTGCCCAAACAGGAATTCCAGACGCTGGGCGACGTGTTCAAGAGAGGTGGGCTGGTGTCCTCGCCGGTGGAAGAGCGGGCGGCGATGATCTATGGCCTGAGCCAGGAGCTGTCGCAGACGATCTCGGATATCGACGGCGTGCTTTCCGCGCGCGTCCATCTTGTCCTGCCCGAAAACGATCCGCTGAGACAGCAGCTGGTGCCGTCGTCCGCCTCCGTCTTCATCCGGCATCGCGCATCGGTTCCGATGAATGAGCTGATCCCACAGGTCAAGATGCTGGTGGCCAAGGGTATCGCCGGACTGACCTATGACAATGTTTCCGTCACCCTCATTCCGGTAACGGCGGCGGCCCCCGAGCAGGGAACCGGCGAGGCGGGCTTCACGACGTTCCTCGGCCTTTGGTTGCATCCGGACAGCGTCGTCGCCGCGATGTGGCTGTTCTACGGCATGGCGGCGGCCATACTCGCGCTGGCTGCCCGGCTGGCCTACCTCCAGTGGTACCGACAGCCCGGCGTCTATGCGCTCGATGCTTCGGCAATGTCTGTGAAAAAGACATGACCGAGACCGGCTCGAAGCAAACCGCCAGCCCGGAATGGCAGGCATTCGTATCCAACCCCGCATCCTATGTGGATGCGGCCAGGCTCGCGGAATGCCTTGACGGCACGATCGGCGAGGCTGCCTGCGAGCGCATGCTGCAGTCGCGACGCCTGCATGAACGATTATCGGAGCTTCTGGTGGAGCGTCATAAGCTGTCTTCAGCAGTCGAAGAGCCGGCCGACGAGGTTGATCGAGCGATCGCCTTGTCCTCCGGCGAGGAGCTGGAGGAACTTGCGCTTCGCGCCGGCGCGATCTACTGGGCCGGCAGTCTGGCCGCTGTCATTGTTGGACGCGAAGCGGCCGCGTGGCAGGCAGCGCTTGGCGCGGATCTCTGCGCTTTCGCGGTCGCCAACCGAGATCTGGCCGGTCCGATGCAGCGGTTGGAACCCCTGGAGGACATTTACGGCCGTGTCTATGCCCACGGCCTGAGTTGCCTTGGCGCCTGGTGTCAGGCGATGCCTGGCGATACGAGCATGCGGGTGCGCCTCAAGCTGGTGCCGCACGAGCTTGTCGATCAGACGGCAGGCGAACCCTTTGCCGAGACCGGTCCCGCGATTGTTCGACGAGCGATGAGCTCGGCGGGATGATCGAACCGGGCAAAGCGACCGATGCCGTGCCGGGGCGCCCTTTCGCCCGGATCCTGCGCGCCGCCGAGGTGCGCGCCCTGCAGGATGGGCATGCCTTTCTCGATGAAGCAAGGCGCGATGCGCAGCAGTTGCGTGATGCCGCTCGGCGAGCCTATGCGGCTGAATATGCGCAGGGCTATGAAGACGGCAAGGCGCAAGGCGATGCGGACGCCACACGCTTGATCAGCGAGACGGCGGTCAAGGTGGACCACTATTTTGGCGGGCTGGAAGCCGAAGTCATCAGCCTGACCCTCGATGTCGTCAGGCGAATGCTTGGAGAATTCGACGTCAGCACGCTTGTCGCGAAGGCGGCAAGGCAGGCTGTGATTGAAATTCGCCGCGCCAAATATCTGAAAGTCCGAGTTCATCCCGCTTCCGTCGACATGGTTCGCGATGAGCTGGACGCTGTCTTGCGCGAGAGTGATCTGGGCATGACGGTCGAGATCGACGCGGATGACGCATTGGCAACCGGCGCCTGCATCGTTTCGACCGACTTTGCCGTCGTCGATGCGAGCATCGACGCGCAGCTCCAAGCCATAGCTGCCGCGATTGCGTCAAAGGCGGAGGTTCCATGAAAGAGCCCGCTATTGATATCGAAAGCCGTCTGGCGTCCCTCATTCCGAACCTGCGCTCCGCCCTCCGCAACGATGCCAGCCGGCCCAGGAAAGGGCGTGTACGGCGGGTCACCGGCACGATCATCCATGCGACCGTCGAGGAGGCCCGGATCGGCGAGATATGCGAACTGGTCGACCCCATGACCGGCAAGACGACCAAGGCGGAAGTCGTCGGCCTCATGGACGAAATGGCGATCCTTGTTCCGCTTGGCGATCTGAGCGGTCTTTCAAGCCTGACGGAGGTCGTCGCGACCGGAAAGGACCAGCGTGTGCCCGTCGGTCCCGGGCTTCTCGGCCGGGTGATCAGCGCGCTCGGCGAGCCCTTGGACGGCAAGCCGCTTTCGCAGGATGGCATGACCGGCAGTTATCCGGTCAATGCCTATCCGCCATCTCCGCTGGAGCGCAGCTTGATTTCCGAGCCGATCCAGCTCGGAATCCGCGTCCTCGACGGGCTGCTCACCTGCGCGCGCGGGCAGCGCGTCGGCATCTTCGGCGAACCTGGCGTCGGCAAGTCGATCCTGCTTTCCGACATCGTTAGAGGCACCGATGCCGATGTTGCCGTGGTCGCCCTTGTTGGAGAGCGCGGACGTGAAGTGCGTGAGTTCCTCGAACATCAGCTTGGACCGGAAGGGCGGCAGCGGGCAATCGTCGTCGTCGCGACCTCCGACCGGCCTGCCATCGAGCGCGTCAAGGCCGCCTATGTGGCGACCAGCATTGCCGAATATTTTCGCGACCAGGGTAAGCATGTGCTGCTTACGATGGACAACATAACGCGGTTTGCCCGTGCGCAGCGCGAGATTGGCCTGGCCTCGGGCGAGCCATCGACGCGTCGCGGCTTTCCATCTTCGCTTTTCGCGGTCTTGCCCCGCCTGCTCGAGCGCTCAGGCCCCGGCCGCGTCGGTTCCATCACAAGCCTCTACAGCGTTCTATTGGAAGGCGACGGCACGCTGGATCCTGTCGCCGAGGAAATTCAGGCGCTCCTCGATGGCCACGTCTTCCTGTCGAACGAACTCGCGCAGCGGAACCATTTCCCGGCCATCGACGTCCTGCGCAGCCGAAGCCGCCTCATGGATGCGGTTGTACCGCCGGCCCATCGGTCTGACGCCAGCCGCCTGCGTGAGTTGCTTGCCCGCTACGCCGACATCGAACTTCTCCTGCGGGTCGGTGAATACGAAAAGGGAAGCGATGCCGTCGCGGACGAGGCGGTGGCGAAGATCGATGCCATCAACGCCTTTCTGCGTCAGGCGTCCGCTACACACGAGAGCATCGACAAGACGCGCCAACTCATGCGGGAAATCGTCAATGAAAGATCGTGACATGATCGCTCGATTGGGCGACCTCAGACGCCGCCGGGAAGAACGCGCCAAGGAAGGCGTGATCAGAAGGCACGCCGCTGCGCATCGGGCCGCGAAGGAGGTTCAGGCGGCAGCCGCTGCGGTCACCGAACACCTCCGGCGCACGGTTGACGCAGAAGAGGCAGCGTTCGGTTCGCTGGTTGGGCAGCCGGTAAAGGCTGCCAGCTTCCATCGGCTTCAGGGACGGTTCGAAATCGCCGCCAGAAAAACCGAGCAGTTGCGCGAAAACGAGAAGATTGCCGGCGCCGCCGAGGAGCGACGGAAAGAGGAGTTGTCGGCAGCCCGCAATGATCATCGTGCGAGCCTGAAGGCGGTGACGAAGCTGGATGGCCTGTTGGAGCATCTGACCAAACGCAGCGCGCGCCGTCGCCTCGCTCTTTCCGAGCTTGTCGAGGAAGAGGAACGCGATCCGCCGCGCTTGCCAACAGAACGATAGCCCATCCGTGATCGTGGATATGGAAGTGTAATGCCTCAGGCCCTGGCGTCGGCAAAAACGAAAGCGCGCGGAAAACCGGTGAAACGCTCAGCAGGACTGCCGGGCGTCGGCGAACGGCTGACACTGGAATCCGTCGCGGCCGCGGAAGTCGGGGCATTGAACGCCTTCTACCGCCGCCGCGCCCCAGCGCAGATCACCATCGCGGGGAAGGCAATGACGATTGCTGCCGTCTGGCCGGCGGCGAACCCTGCGGACCAGCGGCTGTGCACGATTGCGTTCACCGTCGCAGGCAAGGTCGCCAAATTGCGCCTGCCGCTTTCTGTGGTCGAACGAGCCTTCGCCAAGGCGGACGAGCTGGTCGACATGAAACGACTGGCGCCCACTCACGCCGCACTGCTGCTGGAATCCGCATTCGAAGAGGACCTCGAAAGGATTGAGAGCAAGCTGGGTGAGAGGATCGCGCTCACCTCGGTTGAACGAAGAGATACGGTTTCGGAGCAAATCCCCCTCGCTTTTGTCATGGCCGGCAACGACGAAACGATAGACTGCGTGTTGAACACGACGGACGCCGGCCTGGCGGTTCGGATCGGCCGCCTTCTCGACGAGATCGGCAAAGCGAGGCCGCCGATTCCGGCCGAATTCCCACTGTCGGTGTGCCTTCGACGTGGCGCGCTGACGATCACCCTTGGCGAGCTTCAAAGCCTGCAGCCTGGCGATGTGGTGCTTTTCAGGGATGCGGAGGAAGAACGCATGGCGGCACTCATCATTGCCGAGCGTCTTTATGCGCCGGTGACCTTGACTGCCGGTGGCCCGCAATTGCTTGCCGCGCCGTCTGCAATCGCTGGATCGAATTGGGAGTGGACCATGAACCAGAACACGCCGCCGCCAGCCGGCCAGACATTGGAAGAGTCGACTCTGGACGAGTTGCCGGTCGCGCTTGCCTTCGAGATCGGCCGCACGGCAATGCCTCTTGGGGACGTAAGGCAGCTTGCGCCCGGCGCTATCATTGCGCTCACCGATGTAACGCAGGAGACTGTCGACATCATCGCCAACGGCAAGCGTGTCGGTCGTGGCGAGATCGTGCGGATTGGGGAAAACCTGGGCGTGCGGATCGTCCGTATGTTCGACAATGCTTGAGAATTCGCCCAACCTCCTTGGGATTCTGATCGCTGTAGGCTTCGTCGGGTTGCTGCCGCTGGCCGTCGTCACGATGACGGGCTTCCTGAAAATTTCGGTCGTGCTGTTTCTTGTCCGCAACGCGCTTGGCGTCCAGCAGATGCCGCCCAATCTGGTGCTCTACGGAATAGCGCTTGTGCTTACGGTCTATGTCACCACGCCGTTGCTGAGCGAGATGTCGGGCCGGCTTCAGGAAGGACAAGTTCAGTTCCAGACTACGGACGACCTTGCCAGGGCGGCACAAATGGTCAGGGAACCATTGCAGCGACATCTGATGAAATTCACCCAGCCGGAAGAACGGCAGTTCTTTCTCGATGGCACAAGCCGCCTGTGGCCGGAACAGGCGCGGCAGAATCTCAAGGATGACGATCTCTCGATCCTTGTTCCCGCCTTCGTCGCATCCGAGCTTACCCGCGCCTTCGAGATCGGCTTCCTGCTTTATCTTCCTTTCCTCATCATCGATATCGTTGTTGCGAACGTCCTGATGACGCTCGGCATGATCATGGTCTCGCCGGTTCTCATTTCGATCCCGCTGAAACTGTTCCTTTTCGTCGCCATTGATGGCTGGTCGCGGCTGATGCATGGCCTCATCCTGAGTTACGTCTGACACCGCTGGGGTTCCCATGAGCAATGACTTCATCCTGGCGAAGGTCCAAAGCGCGCTTCTGACGGTGCTGCTCGCGTCCAGTCCGGCGATCATCGCGGCGCTGGCTGTCGGCATCCTTGTCGGCCTTGCCCAGGCGCTGACGCAGATTCAGGACCAATCGCTGCCGCAGACGATCAAGCTCGTGGTGATCCTGTTGGTCATCATCGTCTTCGGTCCGCTGCTTGGCCAGCAGATCGCGGAGCAGGCCTCGACGGCGCTGGACGAATTCCCCGTCGTCACGCGCTGAGGCACGCGGATGCCGGTCGAACCACTCTTCGCGTCGGTCAAAGAGCTTCAGTTCTATCTTCTGGCAGGGGCTTTCGCGCTCGCACGCCTGACCGGTTTCATGCTCCTGATGCCGCTCTTTTCACGCGTGCCGCTATCCGGCCTTCTGCGCAACGGGGTGGCCCTGGCGTTGGCGGTTCCGGTCTTTCCGATGATCATGACCAAACTGACGAACACCGATATCACGACAACGATGATCGTTCTGTACATGCTCAAGGAGGTCGTTGTCGGGGTGACGCTCGGGCTGGCAATGGGCATACCGTTCTGGGCGGCGGAGGCTGCGGGCGATATCCTGGACCTGCAGCGCGGTTCCACGATGGGGACCCTGATCGATCCGATGATGACCCATGAGACGAGTGCCACCGGCACCTTGCTCGCCGTCATCATGGTGACGATCTATCTGGCAGCCGGTGGCCTGCAGCTCTCCCTGACGAGCCTCTACGACAGCTACGGCCTTTGGCCGATCGACCAACTTCTGCCTGTGTTCAGCAAGGATGCTGCCTGGATATTTCTCGATCTGCTGAATCGCATCCTGGTGATGGCGTTGACCCTTGTGTTCCCGGTCGTTGTCAGCATGCTCTTGTCCGACATTGTGCTGGCTTTCCTGGCGCGCGCCTCGCCGCACCTGAATGTCTTTGCGCTCTCGCTGGTCGTCAAGACGCTGGTGTTCAGCCTCGTACTTGTCCTCTACGCGGCTTTCCTGCTCTTCTACATGAACCGGGACCTGGCCTTTCTGCACGAAGCAGCCCGACAGATAGAAGCGATCGGCTGCCGCAGCTGCCAATGAGAGCGAAAGATTTATGAGCAGAGGCTAATAATAACAGAGGCCTCTGTTGGTCGACCAATAAATACAATTTATCGACGAGGAAAGATTCTGATAATTTGACAGGCGGCCGACCCGTCGATGATCTTACGCCTTCTCGACGTGTCTCTGAAACATGCACATCCTCGGAATCCATGGCTCGCCAGACCACTTCATTGATCTACGAGGACTTGCGACTGGTCGATGCAGATAGGCTGCGCAGACTGGTTAGAACGGGCGCCTATGATGGGCATACGGGAGGGCTTGCGCGCGGCAAATTGCAGGCCAACGTTGTGATTGTGCCCCGCAGCTTTGCCGGAGATTTCCATCAGTTTTGCGTCCGCAATCCGAAACCCTGTCCTTTGGTGGCCGTGAGTCGTGCCGGCAGTCCATTGCTCCCCGCCTTGGGTGACATCGATATCCGCACCGATGCGCCCCAGTACAACATCTATTGGTTTGGGGAGATGATCCGTCGGAAAACCGACATCATCGATTTGTGGCGGGATGACTTTGCCGCTTTTGCGCTAGGCAGTTCGCTTACCGTCGAGGCAGCACTTGCCGAAAAGGGCGTGAAACTCCGTCGCATCGACGTCGGAAAAACTTCTCCAAAGTTTAGAACCAGGATCGAGACCTTCCAAGTCGGATCGTTTGGTGGCGAAATGGTCGTCTCCATGCGCCCGATAAGACAATGCGACGTCGACAAGGTTCGCGCCCTTACCGCAGGTTTCCCGCATGCGCACGGCTCCCCCATCCATGTCGGGGAGCCGGTGACCATCGGGATACGAGATTTGATGGCTCCCGACTGGGGCGATGCGGTCGAAATCAGGGAAGGGGAGGTCCCTGTATTCTGGGCCAGCAGCCTGACCGCTCAAGACGCTCTTGCGCGTGCCGAACTCGCGATCTCGATCACGGTGTCGCCGGGCCATATGCTGATCACCGACGTGGATGCACAAGCCGTTAGAGCAGTCAGTGTTCGGACGGACTTGAGAACCAGGGCCTGCTGAGGATGCTGTTCGACATATCGACAGTGTCGGCCGGAGGCTAGATTGATTGCCGACGGTGGTGCCACGCTGGCAGCAAGCCTCGGCAAAGCTGCATCCAGCTCAGTAAAGGTAATTTCAAGCGCTTCGGCTTCGTCCATCGTTTTCCTCGCCAATACACCATGCGCCACCCCCATCGGAGCGGCAACTTGCATTCAGCATCCGGTGGAACAATCCGCCCTTCGCCGGGTTTCTCCCGCCGAAGGAGACCTTCATGATCCGTTGGCTTGTCAGAATCGGCGCACTCTATGTTGCGTATAAATTCGGTGAAGAAGTCGGGCGCGCTCAGGCTCGAGTTGATTTGCGCCTACGACCGCAGCCCGATTATGAGAGCACCCCGACCGCCCGTAACGAAGAGGAGTTCGGCGAGCCGATCTGATTGTCATTCGCCGGCCGTAGGTCGGGTCGGAGTTTCCATAGATCCGCCCAACCGAGGCGACACACCTGCACAGTGCCGTCGCTAAGCGCGACGGTGTGGGGAAGTGGTCATGTTATGTCTTTGGGGAAATGGGCGCGATATGGCGGATATCGGAACGCCCCCTATCCCCTAGAAAGCGGTGGATAAAAGTCCGCGCCGCCCAAATAGTTCTTGCTAATTTTTCTTTTTCGGCGCCAGCGTCTGCTGGGGCTTACTGAAGGCGAAATGCTAAACCGCGTAGCTTCCACCACATCTAATTTGCGCCATTTTAACTTTATTGTTCCCGACGACGTCATTGACGCTGTCGAGGGATATCTCTGCTTTTGTGCCGCCGGACGCATCGTTTCTACCTTTTCGGCAGTTCAAGCAGTGCGAGACAAAGTCCTAGACTGCGAGCTTTCCGACGAGCAGATTGAGTGTTACGCTGTATTGGCTGCGGTCGATGAAGGCCTAGCCGTCCACTTCGATCGGCGAGGACGACAACCGGATCCCTACTCGAGTTTGAGTAGGTGTCACTGGCATCTGGTGCCGATCTGGAAAACCAAGGTGCGGTTGCGAGTTGCCCACGTGTCATTTCGCCGGCCGAACGTAGTCGGTCCTGTCGGCCGTACCCCTCCGCTCATTATCATTGGCAGAACGCAAGCCAGGCCGCAGCGAATAGAATTCCTTCCATGAAACGCGCCTGCCGCGGAATGGTTCGGCGCTCTCTGTAGTGCTGATGACGCTCGTTGGTGCAAGGTTCATGCTGCTTTAACACTGTCGCGCAGTGATGGGATAATCTCGCCATCGCCCACATCCACCATCACGACGAACGACAGGTTTTCGTTGTCGTCCTGCCTGTAGGTGACGCCAACCACCTCAACCGACGCGCCGTCGTTGTCTTCTGCCTGAAAAGCGGCGATCGGCATCATCACAATGCCGAGGCCCGCCATGCTCCAGATGCTGGCCCGTGTTCGCTGAGTTCGAGACGGCCATTCGCTCGGAGAGGCTGTTGGATGGGATTGCCAAGGCCAAGGCCATCGGCACCAAGTTCGGTCGCAAGGTCAAGGCAACCCCGGAGCGGATCTTCACCATGCGCGCCGATGGCGAGACCGGCCCTGAGGCGATGCGGGATCAGCGCTCACCTAAGGTCATGATCCCCAAACAGTTCATTTATATGACAAATGATCTACAAACAGATCAACCCCTTGACATTGACAGCACAAAAGATACTTATGCGTATCAAACTAGCTTTGAATGAAACTCATAGGTATCGCCATGCCATCGGAATATGCGGGCCTGCTTGAAATAGGTCACCTGCTGAAGCAGGCGCGGCTTACCGCGTCGCTGACGCAGGAGCAGGTCGCCGATATGGCCGGCATATCGCGTCCCCGATATCGCGACATCGAAACGGGCGCAGCCGCGGCACGTGCGACCACCCTGATGAACATCACCCGCGCCCTAGGCCTGGAGATGATGCTGATCCCACAGTCCATGGTTCCTGCCGTCAAGTCCTTGCTGCGACCGCATGACGACGATCTCCCCGCCTTTGTTTCCCAACCCGACGAGGATGATCGTCCCCCGAATGTTTAAAGCACCCAAGGCCATCCTTGACGTGCTGCTGAACGATCTGAAGGTCGGAACGATCGTCAGGACGCCAGGCGATTTCAATGCGTTCAATTTCGACGACGCCTATCGAGCGACCGGGGGCTTTCCCGTCCTCAGCCTTTCTTTCCGCGCGGCGGCAGGAGGATTGCGGAAGGATCCAAAGCCTCTTGCCGGGGCCTTACCTGCATTCTTCGCCAACCTTCTTCCAGAAGACAAACTGCGCGAAGCGATGGAGAAACACCACGCAGGCAATGTGCGCGCAGGAAACGATTTTGATCTGCTGGCCGCGCTGGGTGCGGATCTTCCCGGCGCCGTGCGTGTCTTGCCGACCGATGGCACGACGGCAGTTGCCGAGGATGCCTCAAAGGATAGGCCAAAAGCCCGGTTCTCGCTCGCGGGCGTACAGATGAAACTCTCTGTGATCAAGAACACCGGCAAGGGAGGTGGGTTGACCTTGCCTATGGGCGACGAGCAAGGCCAGTACATCGCCAAATTTCCATCGTCGGCGTTCCCCGGCGTCTCTGAAAATGAGTTTGCCAACCTAGCGCTGGCGGCGGCGATCGGCATGGACGTGCCCGAGCGCGAGCTTGTCGAGAAGTCCGATTTCGAGGGAATTCCCGAGGAGTTCGACACGCTGTCGGACGGCAAGGTTCTCCTCGTCAAACGCTTCGATCGCGTCGTTGGTCGTGAGCGCGTCCATATCGAGGATTTCGCGCAGGTTTTCGGTGTCTATCCCTCGCGCAAATATGAGGGCGCCGCATATCATGACATTGCCTCAGCCCTGAGCGCGGCCGTCTCGCCGACGGCCGCGCTCGAATTCGTGCGCCGTCTGGCGCTGACGGTCATCACCGGCAACGGCGACATGCACCTCAAAAACTGGTCGCTGATCTACCGGGGCCCTGGCGACAAGCCAGAGCTTGCGCCAATTTATGACGTCCTGTCGACCGTGCCCTATATTCCCGCCGACTCGATGGCGCTCTCGCTCGGCGGCGAACGCTCCTTCAAGGCGCTCGCTGCCCCGCGATGGAAGGCGTTCGCCAACCGTGCAAGGCTGCCAGAGCCGGCCGTGCTGAGGAGGGTGATCAAGGTCGTCGAGCGCGTCAACGATCATTGGTGGAGCCTTCCGGAACGGGCCGTTATTCCGGAGAAGGTGCTCGAGCGGATTGATGAGCATGTGAAAACGATGACCCCGATACTCGGCACCTGCGCCGCATAAGGAGGGGAATCGCGGCGATGGGATGGCTCCCCTACTTGCGCAGATCGATTTCGGAAATGAAGGCCTCGCCGATATGTAGCCTGGGGCTGTAGCGGCCGATGTAGGTCGTCGTGCGCTCCTTGGCCGCCCACATGTTACCGTCCACCTCCTGGATCGGCTCCTCGACCAAGGGAGATTGGATTGATATCATCCAGTAAAAAACCAGTATGCCGTCATTCTCTGATGATCCGAGAGACCAACAAGCGGTCCAGGAACCCGGATGCCTTCGAACGCGACGTTCGCGAGCGCGATCGCCGCGCGCTGGGCGGCATTGGAAACGCCGACAGTCATTTGGGTGCCAGGCACCATCTGACGCGGCGCTGTGAGGAAGGTGTCGAGCGACGAACTGTCCCAGACGATGTTCGACTCTCGCAACGCGGCTGAATAGCGTGCTCCCTCGATGCTGCCGGCCAGGCGGCCGATGACGCCAGACAGATGCGGACCGGCCCTGTTCTGGCCAGGCTCCATACTGTGGCACGCCCCGCAGCGCTGCCGGAACAGCCGCTCGCCGTCGGCCTGCTGCGCGGAAGCGGCGGCAGGCAACAGCAGGCCGGCGGCCAACAGCGTAACCAGGGATGCGCGCGCTCGCATGATGGACGTCGCCAGGGATGCGGTTGCAACTCCAGCGGACATGAGGGGGTTGCGTGTCGTGGCTTGTGAATGGTTCATCGGATGGCCTCTGCGAAATGTTGAGGGGAGGAGTTTTGCTGCGGGCCGGAGGCTTCCGGCAGGACCAGCCGCTCGACAGCAACAGCGGTGGCTGGGCAGGGAGGGAGAGGATGCAGGTGATGACTTGTCCTTCGTTGCGACGGCGATGATCCAATCGTGGCGGCAGCGCGGCAGTCCTGATCGCGGGACGGGCTTCGGTCAGACCGGCAACGATCGTAGTCCGGTCGGAGGGTTCGTCTCAGGCACCGGCGCCGGGGCAAGGTGCTTGGCCATGTCGATGAGCGGCAGCCTGATGACAGCGCGAAGGCCCCCGCTCCGGTTCTCCAGCACGATATCGCCGCCGTGGTGACGGGCGATGGCGCGGGCGATTGATAGGCCGAGCCCGACGCCGCCGGTCTCCCGGTTGCGCGACTGCTCCATGCGGAAGAAGGGAGCGAACACCTGTTCCATGTTGCCTGGCGGAATGCCGGGTCCTGCGTCCTCGACCACGATGTCCAGACTGTCGGCACTCCGGACCAGGCTCACCCTTGCCTGTTCGCCGTAGCGGACGGCATTCTCGACGAGGTTGCGGATCGCCCTGCGCAGGGAGTCTGGCCGGCCGCGGTACAGCACCTTGGGTCCATCGCTGACGGTGATGTCTTGGCCGAGCTCAGCGAGATCGTCGCAGAGGCTGCCGACCAGCGCCGAAAGATCGACGGTTCGCGTCTCCTCTACCGTGGCGTCCTCGCGCGCGAATGCGAGCGCCGCTTCCGTCATCGTCTGGATCTCCTCGATGGTCAACTGCTTCGACCATGGCGATATGACCTCGATCTGGGGTGGGTACAAGCAGACGGGCAACGGGCGCGACAAGTGCCTTGAGGCGCTATCACAGTACACGCAGACAAAGTCGGTGTGGGTGAATCTCGGCGGCTGATACCTTGGAAGGCCGTCGAGCCCTGCGGGCCCCGGCGGCTCTCTTCTCGCCTCGCGTTGATGTGGCATCCTTCCAATCGCGCGAGGTCGCATTCGCCGGAAATCGGCAACAGGGCGAGCGACCGGGAATGGAATACTACAGTGATGTTTCTTCTGGAGAGAGGGCGGGTCGCGGCCTGGATGCTAGGTCAATAGCTTCAGCTTCGCCAATTCCCGTCATACACAGCAGCCGAATTACCGTTTCCTGGGTGACGGAGGTGGTTAGCTCCTCCTTCGCGAAAGCAAGGCTCACGCCCACAATGGCAAAAGTCGCCATTTTCCAGGTGAGTTTTGCGTCTTCCCTTGCCGGTGGAAGTCGCCTGGTTCGACCACCCAACTTGACGAGCGTCATGCGGCGAGATCATGCTGACGAACAGAGAGACTTTGACTGTCTCCTCCATTTTCTTCCGCTCCTAGGACGTTGTCGGTCATGACGCGAGCGACCGCGACGCCGAGGCTTGCGCAAGGGAAACAGCTTCCGCGGACGGGCCTACCAAAAAAATTTAGTGAAAGGCGCGGACGTGCGCACCCGGAGTCGCCCCCCGAGGACAGCCTTGCCGATTCGACAGAGGCAGCGTCAGGAGAAAATCAGTTGGGACGCAAGGACAGCCGCGCGATGTTCCAAGCCTGCTCGACATGGTGCCGGGCGGCGGCTTGCGCCTTGTCGGCCTCACGTGCCCTTATCGCGTTCATGATATCTTCCATCTCGGCGATCGCGGGACCGCGCCGGTTGGCCGAGGCGATCGTCATTGATCGCAATTGATTGATGCGCACGTTCAATCCTTGCACGATTTCCCAGGCGATCAGCTTGCCTGCGGCAACAAACAAATTCTCGTAAAAGCGCGATGTTGCCCGCATCACCTCGACGGGGATGCTTGAGGCCCATGCCTTGAGCAGGTCCTCATACGCGCGTTCGAGACCTTCAATCTGTTCGCTGGTTGCGGTGAGGGCGCAGGCACGCGCCGCGATCCCCTCAAGCAAGGCACGCAACTCATAGATCTCCTCCGTACGGTTGAGGTCGGGTCGCGCTACCGCCGGCCCGTGCCCTGGAATCATCTGGACAAGGCCCTCGGTCTCCAACTGACGCAGCACTTCTCGAACCACGGAACGACTGACGCCGAGTTGGTCGCAAAGCGGCCGTTCGACAAGCCTTTCACCTGGCTGGAACCGAAAATCCATGATCGCCTCGCGCATGCGTTCCAGCGCCAGGGTCCGAAGCGTTTTTGTCGAGCGCTCGATGCGAAGTGTATCGTCCATGGATTGGTCCTTTCACGAATGACGAAACCAGATTCGAATGCCTGTTGACAAGGCGCTTTGGCCGATAATAGTATGGTATACCATATTATGGAATGTGAGTTCAACCTGGTCAGTTTCCAGAGGACCTCTATGAGCCCTGCTATTCGGAAGATAGTGACCCATGTCGAGACCACTCTGATCGAGGGTGGCAAGGCGGCACCCAGGCCCCTGCGCCTAATAGGCGTCGCTGCTGTCTTGGACAACCCGTGGGCAGGCAAGGGGTTTACCGATGACCTTTCGCCCGCGATACGGGCCTATGCGCCGGTGCTTGGCGAGTTGCTTACCCGTGAGATTCTTGCCGTCGCCGGTTCCGGCGAGGCGATCGAGGGCTACGGCAAGGCTGCCATCTGCGGCACCTCAGGCGAGATCGAACACGCCTCGGCGCTGATCCACACCCTGCATTTCGGCAACCACTATCGCCGTGCCGTTGGCGCCAAGACCTATCTCGCCTTCACCAATCTGCGTGGCGGGCCGAACACGCCAATCATGATCCCGCTGATGGACAAGAACGACGAAGGCCGCCGCTCCCACTATCTGACCGTGCATTTCCAGATCGGCGACGCGCCGGCGCCGGACGAACTGGTGGTGGCGCTCGGCGCTTCCATTGGCGGACGTCCGCACCACCGCATCGGCGACCGCTATCAGGATCTGAAGGAGGTCGGTGATCTGCATGGCTGACGCCGCCGCCCTTGCATGGGTCCGGGACACGGCTCCGGACGGAACCGGCTTCATCCGTGCCGGCTCCGGCGCGCCGGTTCTGCTCATCCACGGCGTCGGCATGAATGCCGGGATCTGGCAGGCGCAGATCGAGCTGATGCAGGATCGCCGCGAGCTGATCGCCATCGATATGCTCGGCCATGGAGATTCGCCGCTGCCGCCGGAAAACTCCAACCTGTCCGACTTTGCCGACCAGGCGATCGGCTTGCTCGATCACCTCGGTCTCGCCTCTGTTTCGATCGTCGGCCACTCCATGGGGGCGCTGGTCGCTCTCGAAATCGCCCTTCGCGCACCGTCGCGTGTCGACTCCGTCATCTGCCTCAACGGCGTGTTCCGTCGTCCTGAGGCATTGGCGCAGGCGGTGCGCGAACGCGCGGCAGCACTCGGCTCTCATGGCGATCCTTCGGCCATCGCCGCAACGCTTGCCCGCTGGTTCGGCGACCCGCTGCCGGCCACCCTTGCCAGTGCAGCCGCAACGGCACGCACGGCGCTTGAAGGCGTCAGCGCTCAGGGCTACGCGCGCACCTATCGCCTGTTTGCCCGCGCCGATACCGAGCATGTCGACCGCCTGGCCGAGCTCGCAGCGCCGGCACTGTTCATGACCGGATCGGAAGACAGGAATTCCACGCCGGCCATGTCGGCGGCGATGGCCCGACTGGCACCGCACGGGCAATGTCTCGTTCTCAGCGGCGAAAGACACATGATGACAATCGCTTCGCCGGAAAAAGTGACTCAACACATGATGGCGTTTCTCGATGCGGAGAAAGACGCTGCCATTAGGCCGGAGACGGCTGCTGCATTTGACGCCGGCGAATTCAGGCGGGCGCTCGGCTCGTTCCTGACCGGTGTCACCATCGTCACCACGGTCAGTGCGGAGGGCGAGCCACGCGGCTTCACCGCCAACTCCTTCACCTCGGTCTCGCTCGATCCGCCGCTGGTGCTTGTGTGCATCGCCAAGAAGGCGTTGGGGCACAGCGCCTTTTCGACCTCAAGAGGTTTCGCCATCAACATCCTGTCGGAGAGCCAGAAGGCAGAATCCGGCATCTTCGCCTCCAAGGCCGCCGATAAATTCGCTTCTGTTGCCTGGCAGTCCGGGCAAACCGGCAATCCGCTGATCGACGGTTCCGTCGCCGTATTCGATTGCGGCATGGAGCAACTGGTCGACGCAGGTGACCATTCGATCCTGATCGGCCGCGTTCGCGACTTCACCCACAATGGCGCGCAGCCGCTTGGCTATTGCCGCGGCACCTATGTCACACCCGGCCTCAGCCAGGAGGCGCTGGCGGCAGCACCTCATGGGACCGAAGTTGGTGCCATTCTCGAGAATGAAGGCCGCGTGCTGTTCTTCGAAACACCGGGCGGTTTCCACGAATTGCCGGCGGGTCGCGGGCTGGGCTCGCCGAAGGACGCTCGCAGCCTCAAGGGATGCCTCGCCGCCAAGGCTGTCGACGCACAGCTCGGCTTCCTGTTTGCGGTGTGGGACGACGCGGCCGATCCGTCGCGCTCACACGTCTACTACCGGGGAACGGTTACCGCACCCAATCCCAGCGATCGCCAGACGCGGCTTGTCGAGATCGACGATATCGCCGATCTGAAGATCGCCGATCCGGCGGTTCGTTCCATGCTGACCCGCTATATCAGTGAACGCACGGAAGATGCTTTCGGTGTCTATGTCGGCAACGAGGTCGAAGGCGAAGTCCGGCCGCTCGCCAGGGCCGCGTCTTTCCAAGCTCTTACTGGTCGCAGGTGATGCCAATGAAATTTTCGCTGTTCGTCCACATGGAGCGCTCGGATCTGGCGAAGCCGCATTCCGAGCTTGTTGCCGAACTGGAGGAACTTGTCGTGCTGGCCGACAAGGCCGGCTTCGAGACCGCCTGGATCGGTGAGCATCACGGGATGGAATTCACCATCTCGCCCAACCCTTTCATCAACATCGCCTATTTGGGCGCCAAGACGAGCACGATCCGGCTCGGCACCGGAACCATCGTCGCGCCGTTTTGGCACCCGATCAAGCTTGCAGGCGAAGCGGCGATGGCCGACGTCATCACCGGCGGCCGGCTCGACATCGGCATTGCACGCGGCGCCTATGCATACGAATACCAGCGGCTTTTCCCCGGGCTCGAAGCCTGGGGCGCGGGTCAGCGCATGCGCGAAATGGTGCCGGCGATCCGTGGCCTGTGGGATGGCGATTTCGAACTCTCCGGCGAATTCTGGTCGTTCCCGTCGACCACCTCGTCGCCCAAACCGCTGCAAAAGCCTTATCCGCCGATCTGGGTGGCGGCGCGTGACCCCAATTCGCACGACTTTGCGGTGGCCAATAAATGCAATGTCCAGGTGACGCCGCTCGCCTCCGGCGATGGCGAAGTGGTGAGCCTGATGGAGCGCTTCAACACGGCCTGTGCTGCTCATCCCGAAATAGCGCGACCCGAGATCATGCTCTTGATGCACACATTCGTCGCCGAGGACGCAGCCGACGCCGAGCGTCTGACGCAGGACCTGTCGCAGTTCTATTGCCAGTTCGGCGCTTGGTTCCAGAACAAGAAGCCGGTGCGCCAGGGCGTGCTGGAAGAACTGACGGAGGGCGAGATTGCGGCCATGCCGCAATATGCACCGGACAAGATCCGGCAGCATCTTGTGATCGGCGAGGCAGACGAAGTGATCGCCAGGCTGAAGGCCTATGAGGCGCTCGGTTACGACCAGTATTCGATCTGGATCGACAGCGGCCTTTCGCATGAGCGCAAGAAGAAATCGCTGCAGCTGTTCATCGACAAAGTGATGCCGGCCTTCCAGGGACCGCGCGCGTGACGAGCACCGGCGAATTCAGGAACTACATAGACGGCCAGTTCGTGGAGGCCGCCTCGACCTTCGACAGCATCGACCCGTCGACCGCCACAACATGGGCAAAAATGCCCGCGGCTTCAGCCGCCGATGTCGACCGCGCCGTCGCGGCCGCACATCGGGCACTGCACTCCGGCCCATGGGCAGCGATGACCGCAACGGCGCGCGGCAAGCTTCTGGTGCGGCTCGGCGATCTGGTTGTCGCCAATGCCGACCGGCTGGCGGAACTCGAGACGCGCGACACCGGCAAGATCATCCGCGAGACGCGCGCCCAGATCGCCTATGTCGGCGACTACTACCGCTATTATGGCGGGCTGGCCGACAAGCACGAAGGCTCATTTGTCCCGATCGACAAGGCCGACATGGAAGTGACCATCCGACCCGAGCCGATCGGCGTCGTCGCGGCGGTCGTGCCGTGGAATTCGCAACTCTTCCTGTCCGCCGTCAAGCTCGGCCCGGCCTTGGCGGCCGGCTGCACTGTCGTCCTCAAGGCTTCGGAGGATGGCCCCGCCCCACTGCTGGCCTTTGCCGAACTCGTGCACGAGGCGGGCTTTCCCGCCGGCAGCGTGAACATCCTGACCGGCTTCGGCCATGATTGCGGCCACCGCCTGACCAGCCATCCGCTCATCGCCCGCGTTGCCTTCACAGGTGGTCCGGCAACCGCCCGCCAGATCGTCAGGAACACCGCGGAAAACCTTGCCTCCACGACGCTCGAACTGGGCGGCAAAAGCCCCGTCGTGGTGTTTGCCGATGCCGATCTCGACAGCGCCGCCAACGCGGTCGTCGCCGGTATCTTCGCCGCCACCGGCCAGAGCTGCGTCGCCGGCTCGCGCCTGCTGGTCGAGCGTTCAGTGAAGGACGAGTTCCTCGCCCGGCTCAAGCACAAGGCCGAGGCGATCCGGATCGGCGACCCGCAGGATCCCGAAACGGAAATGGGGCCGCTTGCCACATCGCGGCAGCGCGAATGGATCGAGAAGACCGTCGCCGAAAGCCTCACCAGTGGCGGCCGGCTGGTCACCGGCGGCAAGCGCCCCGAGGGCAAGGCGGACGGCTTCTACTACGCGCCGACGATCATCGAGGCATCAGACCAGAACCTTGCCTGCGTGCGCGAAGAGCTGTTCGGTCCGGTGCTGAGCGCGCTTGCCTTCGACAGCGAGGCTGAAGCGCTGTCGCTTGCCAACGACACCAGGTTCGGCCTCGCTTCCGGCGTGTTCACCACCAATCTCGCGAAAGCCCATCGCATGGCGCGCGGCATCCACGCCGGTGTGGTCTGGATCAACACCTATCGCGCCGTCTCGCCGCTGGTTCCGTTCGGCGGCTATGGCCAGTCAGGCCTTGGCCGCGAAGGCGGCATGGACGCGATCCGCGACTACACGCGTTCGAAATCGGTGTGGATACGCACCTCCGACGACCCAATTCCCGATCCTTTTGTCATGCGGTAGCCGCCGCGGACGGGGATTCGCGATCAAGGCGAAAACGCCGATCGCGAACAGCCAACAACGAAAACAAACAGAGGAGAACGACATGAAACTGATTTTCACCGGCATTCTTGCCGGACTGCTTGCAACGACGGCCGCCAAGGCCGAGGAAATGGTCTTCACCAGCTGGGGCGGAACAACCCAGGAAGCGCAGACCAAATCGTGGGCCGAGCCCTTCACCGCCGCATCCGGCATCAAGGTCCTGCAGGACGGGCCGACCGACTACGGCAAGCTGAAGGCCATGGTCGACGCCGGTAGCGTCAACTGGGATGTCGTCGACGTCGAGATGGATTTCGCCATCAAGGCGGCCAAGGACGGCCTACTGGAGCCGATCGATTTCGCCGCTGTGCCGAAGGCCGATCTCGATCCGCGCTTCACCACCGACCATGCCGTCGGCAGCTTCTACTATTCCTTCGTGCTCGCCTGGAACAAGGGCGCGGTGTCAGGCGAACCGGCCGGCTGGGCCGACATGTTCGACACCAAGAAATTCCCGGGCAAGCGCACCTTCTACAAATGGTCGGCGCCCGGCGTCATCGAGATCGCCTTGCTCGCCGACGGCGTTCCCTCCGACAAGCTATATCCGCTCGATCTCGACCGCGCCTTCAAGAAACTCGACACCATCAAGTCTGACATCGTCTGGTGGAGCGGCGGCGCCGAGTCGCAGCAGCTGATCGCTTCCGGTGAGGCGGCGTTCGGCCAGCTGTGGAACGGCCGCGTCTTTGCGCTTCAGCATGACGAAGCCGATGTCGGTGTGTCCTGGAATCAGAACCTGACGGCAGCCGACGTCCTGGTGGTGCCGAAAGGCGCCAAGAACAAGGATGCGGCGATGAAGTTCCTGGCTGCGGCAAGCAGCCCGGCCGGCCAGGCGAAATTTGCCGCATCCAGCGGCTATGCGCCTGTTAACACCAAGGCCAAGGCCGAAATGGCGGCGGACGTCGTGAAGTCGCTGCCGGATGCCCATGTCGACGGGCAGATCAACCTCGACATGAACTACTGGGCCGAGCACCGCGACGAGATCGCCACGCGCTGGTATGCCTGGCAGGCGAAATAAGCCTGCCTCTTGAACAGCACGAGACGAGGCGGCCAGCACCATCTCGTCCCATAGCCGGATCACTGCCATGTCGGTCGAAACACGCCAGAGCCTACCAGGATTCCGCATGCCGGCAGGCTTCAACAGCCTGCTGCCGGCGCTGGTCCTGATCGTGCTGTTCTTCGTCGTGCCGGTCTTGGCCCTGCTCTTGCGCAGTGTCACCGAGCCCGAACCCGGCCTGCAGAACTACGCAACGCTGCTGGGTGACGGCACCTATGCCAGGGTGTTCTTCAACACCTTCCTCGTCGCGGCGGTGGTCACCGCCGTTACCGTCGTCGTCGCCTTTCCAGTCGCCTGGATGCTGGCGATCATGCCCTCCGCGCTGGCCTCGATCATCTTCGGCGTCATCATCCTGTCGATGTGGACCAATCTGCTCACCCGCACATATGCCTGGATGGTGCTGCTGCAGCGCACCGGCGTCATCAACCGAGCGCTGCTCGCCATCGGCATCATCGACCAGCCGCTGCCGCTCATCAACAATCTCACCGGCGTGACCATCGGCATGGTCTACATCATGCTGCCGTTCATGATCCTGCCGCTGGTCGGCACCTTGCGGGCCATCGACCCGATGACGTTGCGTGCCGCAGCATTGTGCGGCGCCAGCCCCATCCAGGCATTCCGTCGCATCCTGCTGCCGCTGTCGCTGCCCGGCCTCGCCGCTGGCGGCCTGATGGTGTTCGTCATGTCGCTCGGCTATTTCGTCACCCCGGCACTGCTCGGCGGCACATCGAACATGATGCTGGCCGAAATGATCGCGCAGATGATCCAGTCGCTGCTCAATTGGGGGTTGGGCAGCGCCGCCGCCTTCATCCTGCTCGTCGTCACCATGGCGCTCTACGCATTGCAGCTGCGCCTTGTCGGCGCCAGGCGCATGACGGGAGGCATCTGAGATGCTGCTCGACTACGACCGCATGGGTTGGTTGAAAATTGCGCTGCTCGGCTTCACCGCCCTGGTCGCCGCTTTCTTGCTCCTGCCGGTGGTTTTCATTGTTCTGCTGTCGTTCGGCTCGTCGCGCTGGCTGGCCTTTCCGCCACCTGGCTGGACGCTGAAATGGTACCAGGAGCTGTTCGCCGACCCATCCTGGCTGGAGGCGGCGCTGACCAGCGCCCGCATCGCCACGATGACGGCGATCCTTGCCGTGATGATCGGCCTGCTCGCCTCCTTTGCCCTGGTTCGCGGCCAGTTTCGCGGCCGCGAAATCCTTCGCGGTCTGCTGCTGACGCCGATGGTGTTGCCGGTCGTGGTGTTCGCCATCGCAATCTACGCCTTCTTCCTGCGCCTCGGTCTCGGCGGTACCAGCATCGGCTTCGTCATCGCCCACACGGTGCTGGCGCTGCCCTTCGCCATCATCCCGATCGCCACCGCACTTGAAGGCTTCGACAAATCGATCGAGGACGCGGCCATCGTCTGCGGCGCCAGCCCGTTCGAGGCCAGGCTCAGGATAACCTTGCCATCGATCCGGATCGGCATCTTTTCCGCCGCGATCTTTTCCTTTCTCGCCTCCTGGGACGAGGTCGTGGTGGCGATCTTCATGGCTAGCCCCTCCTTGCAAACCCTGCCGGTCAAGATCTGGGGCAGTCTGCGCTCGGATCTGAGCCCGGTCATCGCCGCCGCCTCCAGCCTGCTGGTCGGGCTGACGCTTGCCCTGATGGTGGTGACGGCGCTGCTGCAGCGAAAGGTCAAGACATGACCCAGCCCTTCCTCTCCATCCGCAAATTGCACAAAGCGTTCGGCGCGTTCACCGCCGTGCACGACGTCACCCTTGAGATTCCCAGGGGCGAATTCCTGACCTTTCTCGGGCCGTCGGGTTCGGGAAAATCAACGACGCTCTATGCCATCGCCGGCTTCCAGGATCCGAGCTCCGGCGATGTCCAACTGGAAGGCAAATCCTTGCTGGCGATACCCTCGCACAAGCGCAGCATCGGCATGGTCTTCCAGCGGTACACGCTGTTTCCGCATCTGACGGTGGCCGAGAACATCGCGTTTCCGCTTCGGGTGCGCCGCCGACCTGATGCCGAGGTGAAGAAGAAGGTCGCCGACATGCTGACCCTGGTGCGGCTGGAAAGCTTCGCCGCGCGCTTGCCCGGCGCACTGTCGGGCGGCCAGCAGCAGCGCGTGGCGCTGGCCCGGGCACTGGCCTACGATCCGCCGATCCTTTTGATGGACGAGCCATTGTCGGCGCTCGACAAGAAACTGCGCGAGGAGATCCAGGCCGAGATCCGCCGCATCCACCGCGAGACCGGCGTTACCATCCTCTATGTCACGCATGACCAGGAGGAAGCGCTGCACCTCTCGGATCGGATCGCGCTCTTCAGGGACGGTCGCATCGAGCAGACCGGCACCGGCGAGGACCTGTATCTCAGACCGGCCACCGACTTCGTCGCCGGCTTCATCGGCAATTCGAATTTCCTCACCGCCGAACATCTCGAAACCGCCAATGGCGCGGCAACGATCCGGCTGGCGGACGGTTCAGTCGTCTCCGGCGTGAGCGTCAACAGGACCTTCGACAAGGGGCAAAAAACCAGGCTGATGATCCGGCCGGAAGCGTTTGGCATGGAACGAAAGCCGGCGAGCGCGGAACTCGCTGTCGAGATCGTCGATGTCGCCTTCTATGGCGAACGACGGCGCATCGTCGCGCGCACGGCCACTGGACAGGAGATCGACATCAGGCCGACCTCCGCCGCCATGCGGTCGCAGGATCTGACGCCCTGCAGCCGTCAAGTCTTTTTCGATCCGGCGGCGGCATTCCTGTTTTCCGCATAACTGCCCGATCGAGAAAGCTCCTGCCAATGATCCTCCCGCCGCTCGCCGACGCGCCCCTCTTTCAACACCGGTGCCTTGTCGACGGCGAATTTGTCCGCACGCCGTGCGACCTCAGTCGAAAATCCGGCTGACGGCGCGCTGATCGCGCATGTTCCCCGCTTAGGGATCAAAGCGCAAGGCCGATTACCAAGCCGGAGAGGGGCGCCGCTGATCTCTTAGAGCGCCGTGATAGCAGTGTCCTAAGATTGCCTGGTGGCTTCGCGACCGAGTGCACGCTTCCCATGGGAGTCGCGGGCGAGCCTGATACAAGCCGGAAGGCCTTGAACGGTCAAAAAATGTGCTCTTCTCAAATGTAGCCGACGTGCTTTTTGAGAGAGATTTCTCTTTCGCAAACTACGAATCCGTGGTTGCACAGGACGATGTGGTCAACGAAGCGTTTTCATTTAATGTCATGTGGCGGTGATGTAGAAATGTCGCTCGCTCTGCAAAGTAGAAATGTCGCATCCTACGTTTGCGAGGGGCAGGGTCCAGCAAGTTAGAAATGCGACAGTGACGCGCTTCCTGGCGCTGACACAAGCGCCCGATCGGGCGTCAGCTGGTCGGGGTTGCGCAGCCCGGTCGGGCGCGTTTCAAGCTTAGCGCCTCGGCTTTAGATCCCATGAGGAGTGAACGGCGGCCGGCGCTCTGTCAGGGTGAGGCTGCATCGAACCACTCACTCAACAGGAGATC